>NZ_JBLMKT010000057.1:0-111395 GCF_047779955.1 Streptomyces lothianensis
GTCCTGGCGGTCCGCCAGAGACTGAGCAGACCGCCAAGATCCCCGACAGAGTCAGCGTCTCCGTGGGACGGCCGGGCCTCCAGGCCCGCCTCACACCGTCGCGCAGGCCCGTCTCAGACCGCCGGACAGGGCGGCCTCAAGCCATCCGCGCAGCCCGGTTCACGCCGCCACAGGTGCCTCGACCGAGGCCGGAGCAAGGGCGAGGTCGAGGACCTGGCGTACGTCCGTCACCGGGTGCACGGACAGCTTGTCCAGGACCTCCGCCGGGACGTCGTCCAGATCCGCCTCATTCCGCTTGGGGATGATCACCGTGGTGACGCCCGCCCGGTGCGCGGCGAGCAGCTTCTGCTTGACGCCGCCGATCGGCAGCACCCGCCCGGTCAGCGAGACCTCCCCCGTCATCGCCACATCCGTACGGACGAGCCGTCCGGACAGGAGCGAGGCGAGCGCGGTCGTCATCGTGATACCGGCACTTGGCCCGTCCTTCGGCACCGCGCCCGCGGGGAAGTGGATGTGCACCCCGCGGTCCTTCAGGTCACCGACCGGAAGCTCCAGTTCCGCCCCGCGCGAGCGCAGGAAGGAGAGCGCGATCTGCGCGGACTCCTTCATCACGTCGCCGAGCTGCCCGGTCAGGTTCAGGCCTGCCGCCCCCGTCTCCGGATCGGCGAGCGAGGCCTCGACGAAGAGCACGTCCCCGCCGGCACCGGTGACGGCGAGCCCCGTCGCCACCCCCGGCACGGCGGTGCGCCGCTCGGCCGGGTCCTGGGCGGACTCGGGCACATGGTGCGGGCGCCCGATGAGCGCGCGCAGATCCCCGGCGCCGACCTTGAACGGCAGCTCGCGGTCGCCGAGTTCGTGCTGGGCGGCCACCTTGCGCAGGACCCGTGTGATCGCCCGCTCCAGATTTCGGACCCCGGCCTCGCGGGTGTACTCGCCGGCGAGTTTGCGCAGCGCGGACTCCTCGACGGTGACCTCCTCGCCGTCCAGACCGGCCCGCTCCAGCTGCCGGGGCAGCAGGTGGTCACGGGCGATGACGACCTTCTCGTCCTCGGTGTAGCCGTCGAGGCGGACCAGGTCCATGCGGTCCAGGAGCGCCTCGGGGATCGCTTCGAGTACGTTCGCCGTCGCCAGGAAGACCACGTCGCTGAGGTCGAGTTCGACCTCCAGGTAGTGGTCGCGGAAGGTGTGGTTCTGCGCCGGGTCGAGGACCTCCAGGAGGGCGGCCGCGGGGTCGCCGCGGAAATCGGAGCCCACCTTGTCGATCTCGTCGAGCAGCACGACCGGGTTCATGGACCCGGCCTCCTTGATGGCGCGGACGATCCGGCCGGGCAGCGCCCCCACGTACGTACGCCGGTGTCCGCGGATCTCCGCCTCGTCCCGTACGCCGCCGAGCGCGACCCGCACGAACTTGCGGCCCATGGCGTGGGCGACGGACTCGCCGAGCGAGGTCTTGCCGACACCGGGCGGGCCGACGAGCGCGAGAACGGCACCTCCCCGTCGTCCGCCGACCACACCCAGGCCCCGGTCACTGCGCCGCTTGCGTACCGCCAGGTATTCGGTGATCCGCTCCTTCACGTCGTCCAGGCCCGCGTGCTCGGCGTCCAGGACCGCCTTGGCGCCCTGGATGTCGTAAGCGTCCTCGGTCCGCTCGCTCCACGGGAGCTCGAGGACCGTGTCGAGCCAGGTGCGGATCCAGCTGCCCTCGGGCGACTGGTCGCTGGAGCGCTCCAGCTTGTCGACCTCCTTGAGCGCGGCCTCGCGCACCTTCTCGGGCAGGTCGGCGGCCTCGACGCGGGCCCGGTAGTCGTCCGACTCCTCGGCCGCGTCCTTGTCGGTCCCGCCGTTGATCTCCCGCAGCTCCTTGCGCACGGCTTCGAGCTGACGGCGGAGCAGGAACTCGCGCTGCTGCTTGTCCACTCCGTCCTGGACGTCCTTGGCGATGGACTCGGCGACGTCCTGCTCGGCGAGGTGTTCGCTCAGCCACCTGATGGCGAGCTTGAGGCGGGCCACCGGGTCGGTTGTCTCCAGGAGTTCGACCTTCTGGGCGGTGGACAGGAACGGCGAGTAGCCGGAGTTGTCGGCGAGCGCGCCCGCATCGTCGATCTGCTGGACGCGGTCGACGACCTGCCAGGCACCGCGCTTGCGCAGCCAGCTGGTGGCGAGGGCCTTGTACTCCTTGACGAGCTCGGCGACCGGGCCAGGCAGGGGCTCCGGTGCGCTGTCGTCCACTGTGGTGCCCTCGACCCACAGCGCCGCGCCCGGCCCGGTGGTCCCGGCGCCGATCCTGATGCGGTGGTGGGAGCGGATGAGCGCGCCCGGATCGCCGTCCGCGAGCCGTCCGACCTGCTCGACGGTGCCGAGCACCCCGATGCCCGCGTACGTCCCGTCGATCCGCGGCACGAGCAGCACCCGCGGCTTCCGGGTCTGCCCGCCCGTCTCCCGACCAGCACCCCTCATCGACGGGCTGCGCCCGGCCCCTGGCTCTTTCGGAGCGGCGGCCTGTGCGGCCTCCACCGCGGCGCGTACATCGGGATCGTTGAGGTCGAGCGGAACGACCATGCCGGGCAGGACGACCTCGTCGTCGAGCGGCAGGACGGGCAGGGTGAGCGGTGTGGACGTCGAAGCCATGATCTCCCCTTCGGCATGCAAGTTGAGCTATGTCGACTCAATGCGCGAGGGCGCCCGGATGTTCCCCGTCGGCCGTTCGCTGTGAGCGATCACGCTCCTCGCGGGCTCATTGCGGGACCACGGCCGCAGCAACCTCGTCGTATGTCGCGCCCTCGACCAGGCCGGTCTCGTCGAGCACGTTCTGGTGGTCGAGCACCGTGAGGTTGGTCTGGCTCGCGAAGGCTCGGACGGCCGAGTTCTTGGTGGTGGCGCGGACCTGCGCGATCGTGAGGAAGACCTTGCCGTGGGAGGCGCGCAGGACGTTGGCGAACAGGGCGTCGAACTCCGCGCCCTTCGCGCTCTGCATCCGCTGCAGGAGGGCCAGTTGCTCCGGGGTGGCCTCGTCGGGAATCTCCACGTTCAGACTCTGCGCGGTCTCGCGGACCATGGCGTCGAGCTTGCTGTGCCCTTCCATGAGGTGGAGTCCGGCGCGCTTGACCGCTTCGCTGGACGCGTGGGTCTGGGCAAGCCGGCCGGCCGGCGCCTCCCAGAGGTTGGCCTGCCGCACCTTGACCAGCAGGGTCTTGTCCAACTCGCTGATCGCGCCCCCGGTGCTCACCTCCCCACCGGGGGCGACGGGCGAGGCGCTGGGGAAGTCGGCGGTGATCGGTTCGGATGCGCGGGCGCTGCCGCGCGTCGTCCACAGGGTCGCGGCGGCGAGCAGCATGACGAGCGCCAGCACGGCGGTCATGACGAGCGGCCGGGGATACCGGGAAGCGAAGGTGCGCGCGTGTGCGTTCATGGCGTGTCGTACGGATGCGGGGCGGCTCGCGTTCAACGGACTCGGGAGGGTGGATGCGCGCAGTCCGAGGCCGGGTTGGAGCCGGAGCCGGAGCCGGCCGGGCCGGCCGGGCCGGGTAAATCCGTCGCCCCCGCCCCGTGCACCGGGCAGGATGGCGCGCCATGGACCGGGAGCAGATCAGCACCATCGCCCACAGCGACCACCCCATCGCGGCACCCCTGTACGACAGTTCGGTGGAACGGCTGCTCGACCGCGCCCTGCCGCGCGGCGACGAGCGGATACTCGATCTCGGCTGCGGGGAGGCCGCCTGGCTCGTACGGGCGGCGGGGGGCCGTCCCGGGGTACGGGGTGACGGCGTCGACATCGGTGAGGCGGGCCTGGCCCGTGGCCGGGCTTCGGTCGAGGCGGCCGGTCTTGGCGACCGGCTCGGCCTGCATCTCGCGGATGCGAACGAGTACCGCGCCGACCGACCGTACGACCTGGTCCTGTGCGTCGGCGCGACCCACGCCTTCGGCGGTCTGCTGCCGACGCTCGAAGCCGCCGGGCGGCATCTGGCCGAGGGTGGCAGTGCGCTCGTCGGGGACGGCTTCTGGGAGCGCGAACCCGGCCGGGAAACCCTCGATGTGGGCTTCGCCACCGACGAGTTCGCGGATCTCGCCACGACGGTGGACCGCGTCACCGCGGCCGGCTGGACCCCGACGTACGCCCATGTCAGCACGCCCGGGGAGTGGGACGACTACGAATGGTCCTGGACGGGCAGCCTGGCGCGCTGGGCCCTCGACCACCCCGACGACCCGGGCGCGAAGGACGCGGCCGAGGCCGCCGCACGCCACCGCGAACAGTGGCTGCGGGGGTACCGGGGGACGCTCGGGTTCGTGACGCTGGTGCTGCGGAGGAACTGAGTGACCGCGACCGGTCGGGCGGTCAGCCGGTCGGGCGGTCGGGCGGTCGGTGAGGCGGTCGGGCGGGCGGTGAGGCGACCAGGCGGTCAGTCGGCCAGCAGGTCGATGACGCCCGTGAAGTCCTCCTCACCGCTGCCCTCGGCAAGCCGACGGCGCATCAGCTCGAAGACGGGGCTGAGCAGTTCCGGGCTGACACCCTGCTGCTCGGCGGTGTGCAGGTACGTCGGCGTGGCGGCCACCTGCATGCCGAGGTTGGACACGACGCCCTTGGTGTAGTCGCCGCTGCGCAGCTGGTCGGCGGTCCGGTGCACGCTCGGCGCCATCGCGACGAGCCAGTCGGCGAGCAGCGGGGCGAAGGAGACGGGGTCGATGTCCTCCTTGCGGATCAGGGCGAAGGCGTGCGCGGCCCCGGCGAGCATCCCGTACATGGCGCTGAGCAGGGCCACGTCGTGCAGCGCCGCGAAGCCCGCGTCCTCGCCGACGTACTTGGTGCCGAGGGGTACGCCCAGCGCCTCCTGGTGCCGCTGGAACAGCTCCCGCGAGCCGCTGTAGAAGACGTAGCCGCCCGCCTCGGGGACTCCGATCATCGGCGGGACGGCCATGATCCCGCCGTCCAGGTAGCGGGCGCCGCGCTCGCGGGCCCACTCGGCGCGGGCGCGTCCCTGGGCGGGGGTGGTGGTGGTCAGGTTGACCAGGTCCTTGCCGGTCAGGTCGACACCGGCCAGCGCCTCGCCCACCGAGGCGTCGTCAAGGAGGCAGACGACGACCAGGTCACTCGCCGCGACCGCGTCGGCGGCGCTGTCCGCGGCCTTCGCGCCTTCGGCGGCGAGCGCCGTGGCGCGGGCCGGTGTGCGGTTCCAGACGGTGAGCGGGTGGCCGGCGGCGAGCCAGGTGCGGGCCAGCTCGGTACCCGTCGCGCCGAGTCCGAGCAGAGTGAGGGAGGTCTTCTCAACCGTGTTCTGTGCCATGCCGATCAGGTTGCTCGCGGGCCGGGGGATGATCAAGTACGCACTTCGGAGTGGGTGGTTACCCCGGGGTGAGCGAGCAGGTCGCAGAGGTGGAGCGTGATGGCAGCGGCGAAGGGGTGGAGCATGGCGGCAGTGCGGAGGGGTGGAGCATGACGACGCTGAACAGGCCGTGTGCACCGGACGGACACACCTGCGGGATCGACACCGCGATGGAGGTGATCGGCGGCAAGTGGAAGGTGCTGATCCTCTGGGCGCTCCACGAGCACCCCTGCCGTCGCTTCGGCGAGCTGCGCCGTCTGGTTCCGGGGGTCACCGAGAAGGTGCTCGCCTCCCACCTGCGCGAGATGGAGGCGGACGGCGTCGTGCACCGCGTCTCGTACGACGAGGTGCCGCCGCGCGTCGAATACACACTGACCGAGGCGGGCGAACGCCTCAACGAGGCTCTTCAGCCGCTGGCCGCCTGGGGGCGCGAGCGGCAGACCGGTCTGCGTCCGGAAGAGGAGACGGATGGACGGCCAGCCTCCACAGCGAGGTGATCTCCCGCGAGCGTGCCTCGTACAGCGGGTCCTCGCGGTCGAAGGCGCGCCCGTGCCGGGGGGTGGTCGTCTCGCGGGCGGTGATCCTCAGGCCCGCCGACCCGATCGCCTCGGCCAGCTCCGACTCGCCGCGCAGGCCGAGGCGTTCGGCGAGGTCGGAGATGAGGAGCCAGGCCTCGCCGCCCGGTTCGAGGTGGTCGGGGAGGCCCTTGAGGAAGCGGTGCAGGAAACTGCTGCCCGGATCGTAGACGGCCTGGTCGAGGCGGGTACGGGGGCGGGCAGGGAGCCACGGCGGATTGCAGACGATCAGGTCGGCGCGGCCCTGCGGGAACAGATCCTGCTCCCGCACGTCGACCACCTCGCCGACGCCGAGCCGCTCCGCGTTCTCGCGGGCGCAGGCCACCGCGCGGGGGTCCAGGTCCGTGGCGACGACCTGCGTAGCACCGCGTCGGGCGAGCAGGGCCGCGAGCACGCCGGTGCCGGTGCCGATGTCGAAGGCGACGCGCGGCGGGGCCGTCAGTCCGGCCTCGGCGGCAAGGTCCAGGTATTCGCCCCGGACCGGCGAGAACACCCCGTAGTGCGGATGGATCCGGTCGCCGCCGAGCGCCGGGATGGCAACGCCCTTTCGGCGCCATTCGTAGGCGCCGATGACACCGAGCAGCTCCCGCAGCGAACCGGCCGCCGGGCCCTCGCCGTACTCCGCGTACCCCCCGTACGCCTGTGTGCAGGCCTCCCCTGCCTCGGGGGCGCGCTTGAGCGGGATCGTCCAGCCGTCCTCGTACGGGATGAGGAGCAGGCCGAGGATGCGGGCGCGGCGGGCCTGTTCGCGGCGCTGCAGGTGGAAGGCCTCGGTGAGGGTGTCCGCCGCGGGGCGCCTGCGGGGTTCGGCGCGTTTGCCGAGGGAGGTCAGGAGGCGGCGGGCCGAGGGGTAGTCGCCGGTCCACAGGAGCGCCGTGCCCTCGCAGATGTGCCGGTACGCCGGAGCCACGCCGATGCGGCTGTCGGCGGGGACGACACGGCGGGGGGCGGGTGCGCCGGACTCCGAGATCCACCGGATCTCGCCGCCGTCGTGGGTCCAGGTGGGTGGCACGGGGGGAACGGGGGGCACGGGGGCCTCTCGGTCGGTGGGTGTGGGGTGCGACCAGGGTATTTGACCCGGGCGCCGGGCCGGTCCTTCCCGGTTGCGGGCCGGTCCGCCGACGCCGTGAACCGAACGGCCGGGTCCCGTCGATAACCAGCCGTGAGACTCTTCCGCCCCATGGGGGGTGACCAGGACGACGGGGCGCTGATACGTGCCGTGGCCCGCGGTGACGCGGACGCGCTCGCAGCGCTGCACGACCGTCACGCCGGATGGTTGCACGCCAGGCTCACACGCCGGTGCGCGGATCCGGAGACCGTGCGCGAGGTGCTGCAGGACACGTTCGTGACGGTGTGGCGCTCGGCCGCCTCGCACCGGGGCCGCGAGGCCGGCGGCTGGCTGTGGACGATCGCGGCCCGGCGGCTGGTCGACGCCCGGCGCGCGCAGGCACGCGCCGAACGCGTCACGTACGAGCAGCCCACGAACGCGCCCTCCGCGGAGGAGCGCGTCCTGGGCGGACTCGAATACGGCGAGGTCGGCAGCGCACTCGCCGACATTTCGCCCGAGCTGCGCGAAGTCCTGTGCGCCACCGTCGTCGACGGCCTCAGTACCCGCGAGACCGCCGCCCTCCTGGGCATCCCCGAGGGCACGGTCAAAACCCGCGCACTGCGCGCCCGCCGCGCCCTGCGTGCCGCGCTGGGAGGCGCCGCGTGAACACCCACGACACCCACGACACCCACGACACCCACGGCCCCCGCGCCCGCCGAACCCTCCGCACCCTCCGCACCCTCCGCACCCTCCGCACCGACGGCACCCCTGCCGCACCCGGCGCCTCTGGGAGTCCCGGTACTCCGGGGGATCCCGGTACTCCGGGGGATGCCCGCACTCCGGGGAATCCCGGTACTCCGGGGAATCCCGACGGCCCAACCACCTGGCACCTCACCGAAACCCTCGTCACCGGCTACGCCGACCACAGCCTCCCCGACCCCGCCGCCTGGTCCGTCGAGACGCATGTCGAGGTCTGCGGGCCGTGTGCGGACCGGGTCTCGACGGCTGTGCGGGCGACGGAGGCCGGGGCGGTGCTCGCCGAGCTGCGCGCCGGGCTCCTGGACCGGATCCCCGCCGCCCGGCCGACCGCAGCCCGACCCGCCCCGCCGCCGCGCCGCCTGCGTCTGTGGTGGTCGGCGGGTCCCGCGCTGCGCGGGCCCTGGCTGGGTACCTTGTTGCTGCTCGTCGTGGCGGCGCCCGCGCTCGCCTACGGGGCGGGGCTCGGCGTGGCCCGCAGTGTGCTGCTCGCACTTGCCCCGGTCATGCCGGTCGCCGCCGTCGCCGTCTCGTACGGCCGTGGGATCGATCCGCTGTACGAGATCACCGCGGCAAGTCCGCGCGGCGGGCTGCGGCTCCTGCTCACCCGTACCGCGCTCGCCCTGGCCGTCTGCGTACCGCTGCTGACCGCCACGGGGGCCGTGCTGCCGCCGGGGCGGGGCGGGCCCGCGGCCGCGGTGTGGCTGCTGCCCGGGCTCGCGCTCACCCTCGGCACGCTCGCCCTGGGCACGCTCGTCGGCTGCCGGGCCGCGGCCGCCGTGACGGGCACCGGCTGGCTGCTCGCGGTGGCTCTGCCCGCGCTCGCGGCGGCATCGCCGCCGGACAACACCCGGCCGCACCCCCTCACCGAAGCGCTCGCCGGTTACGTGGCCGGGGCGGGCGCACAGCTTGCCTGGGCGGCCGCGGCCGCCCTGTGCGCGGGCGCGCTCATCCTGCGCCGTACCGCCTTCGACCACACCGTCACCCGGCGGGCGCCCGCGTGAGCCACGTGAGCCACGTGGCTCACCCCACCCGCCTCACCCGCCTCACCCGCCTCACCCGCCTCACCCGCCAGACACTCACCTGACTCACCTGACTCACTCACCCCAGCTCCCGAGCACCCGCCGCTGTACCCGAAACTCCACGGAGCCCGCATGCCCATCCCCGTCTCGACAGCCGGCCTCACCGTCCGCCACCGCAGAACGCTCGCCCTGGACTCCGTCACGCTCGACCTCGAGCGCGGCGTGCACGGGCTGCTCGGGCCGAACGGTGCCGGGAAGTCCTCGCTCATCCGCGTCCTCGCCACCGTCGCCCCGGCGAGCGGCGGCCGGGTCTCGCTGCTCGGGCACGATCTCGCCGAGCACGGCGCCCTGCCCGGAGTGCGGAGCAGGCTCGGGTATCTGCCGCAGGACGTCGGCTACTACCCGGGGTTCACGGTGCGGGAGTTCGTGGCGTACGTGGCGTGGCTCAAGGAAATGCCGCGCGGAAGCACCGGCGCGGCGGTCGAGCGGGCCGTGGAGCGCGTCGGGCTCGCCGAGCGTATCGACGCGAAGATGAAGACGCTCTCGGGCGGCATGCTGCGCCGCGCGGGCATCGCCCAGGCGCTGGTCAACGACCCCGAGCTGCTGCTGCTCGACGAGCCGACGGCCGGGCTCGACCCCGAGCAGCGGGTGGAGTTCCGGGCGCTGCTGCGGGAGGTGGGCCGGGATGCGACGGTGATCGTCTCGACGCATCTCGTGGAGGACGTGGCGACGGCCTGCACGGAGGTGACGCTGCTGGCCGAGGGCCGGATCGCCTACCGTGGCGCCCCCGAACAGCTGGTCGCCCTGGGCGAGGACTCCACGGCGGCGGGCGACCACGCGATCGAGCGCGGCTATACGGCGGCCCTGCGCCACCACCGGGCCACGACCGGTACGGGGTCCACCGCGTCCGGCATAAAGTCCGCAGCCGGTACGGGATCGATGTCCGGCACCGGATCGACGCCCGGCACCGGATCCACGCCCGGCACGGGGGCGGCGCGATGAGCACCTCGCAAGAGACCGGGATCCGCGAGCACAGCCACGCCGGGACGCGGCAGACCGGGGAGGCACGGAAGGCTCCGCCCGCCCCTTCCGTCTGGCGCACCGAGCTCTTCGCCACCTTCCCGCTCCTCACCGGAGCCCTCGTACTGGGTGTGCTCACCCTGACGCTCGGCGCCGAATCGGCCGAGTGGATGGGGAGCTGGGGCGCGGTCCGCACGCATCTGCACATCACCGCCACCGTCGCCTGCGCCCCGCTGGCCGCCGCCGCGGGCTCCTGGCAGGGCGGGCGGGAGCGCCGGCGCGGGATGCTCGGCCTGCGGGTGGGCGCGGCGCGTGGGCCGCTCGTCCAGTTCGCGGCCGCCGCACTGCCCGTGGCGGTGTGGAGCCTCGTGGGGTACGCGCTGGCCGCCGCCGGGGTGCTGCTCGTCAACACGCGGTACGGGGGTGCCGGGGCCCCCGTCGTCGGGGTGCTCGTCGCGGACGGGGTGTTCCTCGCGTCGGCCGCGTTCCTCGGGCATGTCGTCGGCGCGCTGGTGCCGTGGCGCCTCGCGCCGCCGCTGGTCGCCGTGCTCGGCTACGCCGCCATCGGCGCGAGCGGCCACAGCGACGCGGCACTCAGCCCGGCGGGCGGGTTCGGACTCGACGACGAGCTGCCCGTGTGGTGGCAGCCGTGGGCGATGGCCGGGTGGACGGCCGGGCTCGCCCTGGCGGCGGTGCTCGCGTACACGGCCGCCGCGGGGCGGCGGACGGGGCGTCCGCAGGGCTCGCTGCGGAGCTGGAGCGCCCTCGCACCGCTGACCGCGGCAGCCGTGTGCGGGGCGTTGCTCGCCCAGGGCGGCGCGGGCCTGTGGCACCGCGACCCGGTCACCGAGCGGCAGGTCTGCGACACCTCCACCGTCCCGGCGATCTGCGTGAACGCGATGACCAGCGGCTACCTGCCCGAGGTCAGGGCCGCGCTGCTGCCCCTGACGCAGCGGCTGGAAGGCGTACGGAACCTGCCGGAGCGCTGGGAGGACCTGCCGGGCGCTCCGGGTCCCGACGAGGCGCAGCTGCCGATGCTGGTGCCGCTCGGCTGGCATGCGCGGCGCGGGAGGATCCCCAGCCCGGGGCTGTACCGGTGGGAGGCGGCCGCCGCGCTCTCCCAGTGGGAGTGCGAGGCCGGCTCCGCCTCGGACCCGCGGGCCGAGCGGACGATCAGCGCCGTCCGCGACTGGCTGGCACAGGACGGCGGCCGGATGGAGCTGCACAGGGAGGCCGAGCGGTGGGCGGTCGAGCGGGGCGACGCGGAGGAGGTGGCCGCGGTCAGGGCGGAACGCGCGGCCCGTCAACGCTTGGCGGACATGTCCGAGGCCGAGCGCCGCACCTGGCTCGGCGAGTTCTTCGCCGCCCGTCTCTCCTGCGATCCGGGCGATGTGCCCGCCTTGTGATACGGGCCGGTCGGCGACGTATACAACGGCTACCATATGCCCATGGGGTTCAAGCGCACGACCGTCTACGCCGACGCGGAAGACCTTGCCGTGATCAAGGAGGCCGCGGCGCGCGAGGGCGTGCCCGAGGCCGAGATCATCCGCGAGGCTATCCACCTGGCCGCGCTGGCCAAGCGGCACTGGGACGCGCCGCTGTCGTGGCCGCGGTTCCGCAGCGGCGAAGCCTCCGAGCGGACCGAGGACGCGCTCGACGAGGTCTGGGACGAGAAGGCGCGCGCCTACGAGGCGAGCAAGCGGCGGCACATGTGATCGTCGTCGTCGCCGACACCTCCGCGCTGCTCGCGTCCATGGACGAAGACCACCCGGACATGGCATCGACCCTGACGGCGCTCGAACAGGCCGGACTCATCGTCCTCTCGCCACTCGTCCTGGCGGAGTCCGATCATCTGATCCGGCGGGTCGCCGGCCCGGTCCGTCGCGAGGAGTTCCTGGACGGCGTCGTGACCGAGGCCCGGGCGGGCCGGATCATGATCCCCGAGCTGACGCCGGAGGCTCTCGGCACCGCCCGCAGCGTCATGCACCGCTACCGGGACCTCGATCTCGACCTGGCGGACGCGGTGAACGTGGTTCTCGCCGCGGAGTTCCGTACCGACGCCGTGCTCACGTTCGACCGCCGTGACTTCCGCACGATGCGGCCGCTGACCTCGCACAAGGCGTTCCGCATCCTCCCCGACGACGCGTAGCGGGGCGTCAGGGAGGATGGGCGGCATGCATGCCACCGATCAGCCACCTGTCGTCCTCGACCGCCGCACCGGCCCGTACGGGGAGGTCGCCCTGCGGCGGCACGGTGACCTGCTGCAGATCATCGCCAACGGGATGTTCCTGATGGACACGTCCGACGGCCGCTCCGAGCGGCTGCTCGTCGACGCGGCCCGGGACGCGCTCCCCCGGGACCGGGAGAACCCGACCGTGCTGATCGGCGGGCTCGGCGTCGGCTTCTCGCTCGCGCACGCGGCGGCCGACCCGCGGTGGGGGCGGATCGACGTGGTGGAGCGGGAGGAGGCCATCGTCGACTGGCACCGGAGCGGCCCGCTGCGGGAGATCTCCGGCGCCGCGCTCGACGACGGGCGCGCGCGGATCGTCCGGGCCGACCTCGTCGAGTACGTGCACGCCGGGAATGAGAGATACGACGCACTCTGCCTCGACATCGACAACGGCCCCGACTGGACTGTTACCGAGGGAAACACCTCCCTTTACTCTCCGCAAGGACTCGCCGCCTGCGCCGAGATGCTCAACTCCGGTGGAGTTCTTGCGATTTGGTCGGCCCAGCCCTCCGAGGTTTTCGAAGGGAGGTTGCGGAATGCCGGATTCAGCAACGTACGTACGGAAGAGATCCCCGTTGTCCGCGGCGTCCCCGACGTCGTCCATCTCGCCGTCAGGACCGCATAGCCGAGGGGGTGTGACTGCCCGTACGCTGCTCAGCGACAACGCGGATCTTTGCGTGCGGAATCCCGGAGCAACGGGTTCTGCGCGGGGCACGCGTATGACAGTTACGGACGAACGGCGTATCCCAGGGGCGGGGCGATGGAGCAGACACACACCTCCCACAACGGCACGGCGGCCACGCCGGGCGCCCAGCGGCGGATCCTGGTCGTGGAGGACGATGCCACGATCGTCGACGCGATCGGCGCTCGGCTGCGCGCCGAGGGTTTCCTGGTGCAGACGGCGGGGGACGGCCCCGCCGCCGTCGACACCGCCGAGGCCTGGCAGCCCGATCTGCTGATCCTCGACATCATGCTGCCGGGCTTCGACGGACTCGAGGTCTGCCGTCGCGTGCAGGCGCAGCGCCCCGTGCCCGTCCTGATGCTCACCGCGCGTGACGACGAGACCGACATGCTGGTCGGGCTCGGGGTCGGCGCGGACGACTACATGACCAAGCCGTTCTCGATGCGGGAGCTCGCGGCCCGCGTGCACGTGCTGCTGCGCCGGGTCGAGCGGGCCGCGCTCGCCGCACACACCCCGCGCTCGGGGATACTCCGGCTCGGCGAGCTGGAGATCGACCACGCCCAGCGCCGCGTCCGGGTGCGCAGCGAGGACGTGCACCTGACGCCGACCGAGTTCGACCTCCTCGTCTGCCTGGCGAACAGCCCGCGGGCCGTGCTCTCGCGCGAGCAGTTGCTCGCCGAGGTCTGGGACTGGGCGGACGCCTCCGGCACCCGGACCGTCGACAGCCACATCAAGGCGCTGCGCCGCAAGATCGGCGCGGAGCGGATCCGCACGGTGCACGGCGTGGGCTACGCCCTGGAGACGCCGGCGCCATGAGGGGCGCGCTCGCCCGACGGCTCGTGCAGCGCCCGGTCGCCGTCGCCCTTCTGTGGTGGGCCCAGCTGCACCTCTCGCTCTCCGCCGCGCTGCGGCTGCGCGCGGCGACCCTCGCCCGGCGGGCGGAGGCCCACCAGCGCAGGGCGCAGGCCGTGCGCGGCCGGGCTCAGGCCACCGGCCAGGCACGCGAGGGGCGGCTGCTGAGCAGGGCCGTCGCATCGCTGCGGGAGCTGCGGCCGTTCGCCGTGAAGACCAAGCTGGGCACGCTCGTGGTGATCTCCGTGCTGATCACCACCGGGCTGCTGATGATCGCGCTGCAAACCAAGACGGAGCTGCGCTTCATCACCGTCTTCTCTGTGATCGCGACCCTGCTCATCACCCAGTTCGTGGCGCATTCACTGACCTCGCCGCTGGAGGAGATGACGATCGTCGCGCGGTCCATCTCGCACGGCGACTACACCCGCCGCGTCCTGGGCGCCGACCGGCGCGACGAGCTCGGCGACCTCGCCCGGACCATCAACCGGATGGCCGATGACCTGGAGGCCCAGGACCGGCACCGCAAGGAGCTCGTCGCGAACGTCTCGCACGAGCTGCGCACCCCCATCGCCGCGCTGCGCGCCGTCCTGGAGAACGTGGTGGACGGGGTCTCCGCCGCCGATCCCGAGACGATGCGGACGGCCCTGAAGCAGACCGAGCGGCTCGGGCGGCTCGTCGAGACGCTGCTCGACCTGTCCCGTCTGGACAACGGCGTGGTGCAGCTGCGCGTAGGGCGCTTCGAGGTGTGGCCGTATCTCTCGGGCGTGCTCAAGGAGGCCAACATGGTCGCCTCGCAGCGTCGCGGGATGCCCTCGGGGTCGGGCCGGCACACGCGTACCGACGTCCATCTGCACCTGGACGTGACGCCGCCGGAGCTGACCGCGCGCGCGGATGCCGAGCGGCTGCACCAGGTCGTCGCCAATCTGATCGACAACGCGGTCAAGCACTCCCCGCCGCACGGCCGGGTCACGGTGCGCGCCCGGCGCGGCGAGGCGCCGGACTCCCTGGAGATGGAGGTGCTCGACGAGGGTCCGGGCATCCCGCCCTCGGAGTGGCACCGGGTCTTCGAGCGCTTCGACCGCGGCAGCCACATCGACTCGGCGGACAAGCAGAACAGCGACGGCGGCACGGGCCTGGGCCTGGCCATCGCGCGCTGGGCCGTGGATCTGCACGGCGGGCGGATCAGGGTGGCCGAATCCGAGCGGGGCTGCCGGATCCTGGTCAGCCTTCCGGGGAACACTCGGGCGCAGGGTTGACGTAGGGTTCGAAACGGGCGCACGTCATGGCGGGCCACAGCCGCGGCTCTGCTGCCCACTGGGCACGGAACCACACTTGTTTCCCGCCATTTCTCGCCCCGAAACACGTCTTGTGATGTCTTGTGATGTGACTTACGTGACGTAAGGCCCGCCCGGTCTGCACCTCTCGGCCCGGGAGGCGTAGCCTTGATTCCCGCTGTCCATCACCTTGTGAAGCGGAAGAGGGCGGTTACCGCCGTGTCGCCACAGTCCCCCAGTAACTCGAGCACCACGACCGACCAAGCGGGGCAGGGCAAGAACCCTGCCGCCTCGTTCGGCGCCAATGAGTGGCTCGTCGACGAGATCTATCAGCAGTACCTCCAGGACCCGAATTCGGTCGACCGCGCCTGGTGGGACTTCTTCGCCGACTACAAGCCGGGGGGCAATGCCGCCGCCCCGGTGCGGTCGGCGACCCCGAGCAGCGCGGCACCGGCCGCAGCCGCGGGGGCTGCGAGCACCACCGCGCCGGCCGCCCCGGCCGCACCCCCGGTCCAGGCCGCTCCGGCCGCCGCGCCCGCCCCGGCCCGGGCCGCGGCTCCGGCGTCGGCCCCGGCGCCGGCTGCGGCGAAGCCCGCCGCCGCGAAGCCGGCCGCCAAGGCGACTCCCGCTCAGGAGCCCACGGAGTCCCCGGCGGGCCCGGAGCTGATCACCCTGCGCGGCCCCGCCGCCGCCGTCGCGAAGAACATGGACGCCTCGCTCGAGGTGCCCACCGCGACCTCGGTGCGCGCCGTCCCGGTGAAGCTGCTCTTCGACAACCGCATCGTCATCAACAACCACCTCAAGCGCGCCCGGGGCGGGAAGGTCTCCTTCACGCACCTCATCGGGTACGCGATGGTGCAGGCGATGAAGGCCATGCCGTCCATGAACTGGCACTACGCCCTCAAGGACGGCAAGCCCACGCTGGTCAAGCCGGAGCACGTCAACTTCGGCCTCGCCATCGACCTGGTGAAGCCCAACGGTGACCGCCAGCTCGTCGTCGCCGGCATCAAGAAGGCCGAGACGCTGAACTTCTTCGAGTTCTGGCAGGCCTACGAGGACATCGTCCGCCGCGCCCGCAACGGCAAGCTGACGATGGAGGACTTCACCGGCGTCACCTGCTCGCTGACCAACCCCGGCGGCCTGGGCACGGTGCACTCCGTGCCGCGTCTGATGTCCGGCCAGTCCGTGATCATGGGCGTCGGCTCGATGGACTACCCGGCCGAGTTCCAGGGCACCTCGCAGGACACCCTGAACCGCCTGGGCGTCTCCAAGGTCATGACGCTGACCTCGACGTACGACCACCGGGTCATCCAGGGCGCGGCCTCCGGCGAGTTCCTGCGTGTCGTGGCGAACCTCCTGCTCGGCGAGAACGACTTCTTCGACGAGATCTTCAAGGCGCTGCGCATCCCCTACGAGCCGGTCCGCTGGCTCAAGGACATCGACGCCTCGCACGACGACGACGTCACCAAGGCCGCCCGGGTCTTCGAGCTGATCCACTCCTACCGGGTGCGCGGCCACGTCATGGCCGACACGGACCCGCTGGAGTACCGCCAGCGCAAGCACCCCGACCTGGACGTCAACGAGCACGGGCTCACCCTGTGGGACCTGGAGCGCGAGTTCGCGGTCGGCGGCTTCGCCGGCAAGTCGATGATGAAGCTCCGCGACATCCTCGGCGTGCTGCGCGACTCGTACTGCCGCACCACCGGCCTGGAGTTCATGCACATCCAGGACCCGAAGCAGCGCAAGTGGCTGCAGGACCGCATCGAGAGCCCGCACTCCAAGCCGGAGCGCGAGGAGCAGCTGCGCATCCTGCGCCGGCTGAACGCCGCCGAGGCCTTCGAGACCTTCCTGCAGACGAAGTACGTCGGCCAGAAGCGCTTCTCCCTGGAGGGTGGCGAGTCCGTCATCCCGCTGCTCGACGCGGTCATCGACAGCGCCGCGGAGAGCCGCCTGGACGAGGTCGTCATCGGCATGGCCCACCGCGGCCGCCTCAACGTCCTCGCCAACATCGTCGGCAAGTCGTACGCGCAGATCTTCCGCGAGTTCGAGGGCAACCTCGACCCGAAGTCGATGCACGGCTCGGGCGACGTGAAGTACCACCTGGGCGCCGCCGGCACCTTCACCGGCCTCGACGGCGAGCAGATCAAGGTCTCCCTGGTCGCGAACCCCTCCCACCTCGAAGCAGTCGACCCGGTCCTCGAGGGTGTCGCCCGCGCCAAGCAGGACGTGATCAACAAGGGCGGCACGGACTTCACCGTCCTGCCCCTCGCCATCCACGGCGACGCGGCCTTCGCCGGCCAGGGTGTGGTCGCCGAGACGCTCAACATGTCGCAGCTGCGCGGCTACCGCACCGGCGGCACCGTGCACATCGTCATCAACAACCAGGTCGGCTTCACCGCCGCACCCGAGTCCTCGCGTTCCTCGATGTACGCGACGGACGTGGCGCGCATGATCGAGGCGCCGATCTTCCACGTGAACGGCGACGACCCGGAGGCCGTGGTGCGTGTCGCGCGCCTCGCCTTCGAGTTCCGCCAGGCCTTCAACAAGGACGTGGTGATCGACCTCATCTGCTACCGCCGCCGCGGTCACAACGAGTCGGACAACCCGGCGTTCACCCAGCCGCTGATGTACGACCTGATCGACAAGAAGCGCTCGGTGCGCAAGCTCTACACCGAGTCCCTCATCGGCCGTGGCGACATCACGCTCGAAGAGGCCGAGCAGGCGCTGCAGGACTACCAGGGCCAGCTGGAGAAGGTCTTCACCGAGGTCCGCGAGGCGACCTCGCACGCGGCCCCGGCCGAGGTCCCCGACGCCAAGGCCGAGTTCCCGGTGACGCTGACCACCGCGGTCTCGCAGGAGGTCGTCAAGCGGATCGCCGAGTCCCAGGTCAACATCCCCGACCACATCACCGTGCACCCGCGGCTGCTCCCGCAGCTGCAGCGCCGTGCGGCGATGGTCGAGGACGGCACGATCGACTGGGGCATGGGCGAGACCCTCGCCATCGGTTCGCTGCTCCTGGAGGGCACCCCGGTCCGCCTCGCGGGCCAGGACTCGCGCCGCGGCACCTTCGGCCAGCGCCACGCCGTACTGATCGACCGCGAGACGGGCGAGGACTTCACCCCGCTGCTGCACCTCTCGGACGACCAGGCGCGCTACAACGTCTACGACTCGCTGCTCTCCGAGTACGCGGCGATGGGCTTCGAGTACGGCTACTCGCTGGCCCGTCCCGAGGCGCTCGTCATGTGGGAGGCGCAGTTCGGTGACTTCGTCAACGGCGCGCAGACCGTCGTCGACGAATTCATCTCCTCCGCCGAGCAGAAGTGGGGCCAGCACTCCGGCGTCACGCTGCTGCTCCCCCACGGCTACGAGGGCCAGGGCCCGGACCACTCCTCGGCCCGCCCGGAGCGCTTCCTGCAGGCCTGCGCCCAGAACAACATGACGGTCGCGATGCCGACGCTCCCGTCGAACTACTTCCACCTGCTGCGCTGGCAGGTCCACAACCCGCACCACAAGCCACTGGTCGTCTTCACCCCGAAGTCGATGCTGCGTCTGAAGGCCGCGGCGTCCAAGGCGGAGGAGTTCACGACGGGCGGCTTCCGTCCGGTCATCGGCGATGCCAAGGCCGACCCGGCCGCGGTGCGCAAGGTCGTGTTCTGCGCGGGCAAGCTGTACTACGACCTGGAGGCCGAGCGCGCCAAGCGCGGCGTCACGGACACCGCGATCATCCGTATCGAGCGCCTGTACCCGCTGCCGGGTGCCGAGCTCGAGGCGGAGATCGCCAAGTACCCGAACGCCGCGAAGTACCTGTGGGCCCAGGAGGAGCCGGCGAACCAGGGCGCATGGCCCTTCATCGCCCTCAACCTGATCGACCACCTGGACCTGGCCGTCGGCGCGGACGTCCCGCACGACGAGCGCCTGCGCCGCATCTCGCGCCCGCATGGCTCGTCGCCCGCGGTGGGTTCCGCCAAGCGGCACCAGGCCGAGCAGGAGCAGCTGATCGCCGAGGTCTTCGACGCGTAGGGCTCGCGCACGGCAGTACGCGACCGGGGCCGCATCCCTTCGGGGATGCGGCCCCGGTCGTTGTTCGCGGGCCGGTTGGGCGGTCGTTGTTCGCGGGCCGGTCGGGCAGTCCTCGTTTCCGGGCCGGTCGGGCGGTCGTCGTTTCCCGGCCGTCGGGCCGGTCAGCCCTTGTTGACGTCGATCGCGACCCGGCGGTATCCGCCCAGGCGTTCCTTCGCCGTCGCCTCCCGCGGCAGGCCCGTGACCACGGCGTAGGCGCCGATGTACGTGCTCGCGGAGGGCCAGGTTCCGGTCGCCTTGATCCGGAAGCGGACCGTACGCACCGCACCGCGCGCCAGGGCGGTGCCGCCGGTGGTCTGGTAGAGCACGGCGACGTCGTTGGCGATCACGAGATCCGCCTTGCGCCAGCTTCCGCTCGCGGCGTCCCAGCGTTCCAGGGCGAGCGGCCAGGAGGCGTGGTCGCCCTCGCCCCAGTACGGCTCCATCGACAGGCCGACCGCGAGGCGCTCGTAGGCCCGGACGGTGTCGTTGCGCAGGGTCACCGTGAACTCCCGCGCGGGTTCGCCCTCGCGCACCGCGAGCCTGCCGCCCGCAGGCGTCACCGAGACGGTGACCTCCTCCTGCACCGGCCGCGTGGTGGGGGCGGGCTTCGGCGGTTGGGCCGTGGTGGGATCGGCGGCCGGCTTGCGCGGGCTCGGCGGCTTCGGGTAAGCCGAGCGCGTCGTTGCCGAAGCGCTCGGGGAGGCCGACTCGGCTGCCTCGCCCGTCGCGGAGGCCGAGGCGGAGGCCGACGCGGACACGGACGGCGTGGACGCGTCCGTCGCGCTCCCGCCCGCGGACACCGTCGTCGCCCCGGCGGTGTCCTCCTTGCATCCGGCGAGCCCGCCGACGAGCACCGCGGCCAGCGCCACCCCGATCGCGCTCCTGAGGCCTCGCGTCATCTCTCCGACTCCCTCGACAGGTTCCCGGCATGCCACCGGACCGGTCGATCGTTCACGCCCGGGCACCGCGCTGACCAGTGGCGACGGCGCTTCGTTGCAGACCCGAGACGTTTCGGTCCACCCCCTCGGCCTTCGTATCCTTGCCGCATGTACTTCACCGACCGTGGCATCGAGGAACTGGAGAAGCGTCGTGGCGAAGAGGAGGTCACCTTCGAGTGGCTGGCCGAGCAGCTGCGTACCTTCGTCGATCTGAACCCGGACTTCGAGGTCCCCGTCGAGCGCCTCGCCACCTGGCTGGCGCGCCTCGACGACGAGGACGACGAGTAGGGGGCGGGTGTCTTGACGTGACGCATCCGCGATATATCGTGTCTGACAGGGAGACGCGATATGGCGCGTCACGCGAAGGAGGCCAGCCATGCCGGAGTCGACGTGGACCGTCACCGGGTCCGAGAAGCTCACCTTCGACAATCCGGTCACGACACTGCAGGTACGCACCGTCAACGGAACGGTCAACGTGGTCGGCACCGACGAGGACTCCGCCCGCCTGGAGATCTCCGAGGTGCACGGCCCCGAACTGATCGTCAGCCACGAGAACGGCGTGCTGACCGTCGGCTACGACGATCTGCCCTGGAAGGGCTGGCTGAAGTTCCTCGACCGCAAGGGCTGGCAGCGCAGCGCGGTCGTCTCGCTCGCCGTGCCCAGCGGCACCCGCGTCGAGGTCGGCGTGGTCGGCGCGAGCGTCGTGGTCTCCGGGATCGACGGGCCCACCACCGCCAAGGGTGTGAGCGGCGACAGCACCTTGGTCGGCCTGAGCGGCCCGGTGCTCGCGGAGACCGTCTCCGGTGATCTGGAGGCCAAGGCCGTCACCGGCGAGCTGCGCTGCAACTCCGTGTCCGGCAACCTCACCGTCGTGGACGCGGGCGCCTCCGTGCGCGCCGACTCCGTGAGCGGCGACATGATCGTGGACCTCGACCCGGTGGACCGCGCCACCGACGTGGCGCTGAACAGCGTCTCGGGCGAGATCGCGATCCGCCTCCCGCACCCCGCGGACGCCGAGGTCGAGGCGAACACGACGAGCGGCTCCGTCTCCAACGCCTTCGAGGACCTGCGGGTCTCGGGCCAGTTCGGCATGAAGCGGATCACGGGCCGGCTCGGCACCGGACGCGGCAGGCTCAGGGCGACCACCGTCTCGGGCGCGATCGCCCTGCTGCGCCGCCCCGCACGCGAGGACGGCCCGGCAGACGGCCCTGCGGACGCTCCGGCAGGCGGTCCGGCCGGCGGCCCCGCGGGCGCTCCGGCAGGCGGCCCCGCGGACGGCCCGTCCGGAAAGGTGCTCTGACATGCCCCCCGTCTTCGCCCACGGCCGACTGCGGCTGTATCTGCTCAAGCTCCTCGACGAGGCACCACGGCACGGATACGAGGTGATCCGGCTCCTGGAGGAACGCTTCCAGGGCCTGTACGCCCCCTCCGCCGGCACCGTCTACCCGCGGCTCGCCAAGCTGGAGGCCGAGGGTCTGGTCACCCACGCCACCGAAGGCGGCCGCAAGGTCTACTCGATCACCGACGCGGGCCGCGCCGAACTCGCCGAGCGCACGGGTGAGCTGGCCGATCTGGAACTGGAGATCCGCGAGTCCGTCGCCGAACTCGCCGCCGAGATCCGCGACGACGTACGCGGCGCGGCGGGCGATCTGCGCCGCGAGATGCGGGCCGCGGCCGGCGAGGCACGCGCCGGCGGGCGCAGGTCGTCCTCGCCCGGCGGGGGCGGTGAGGGCGCCTTCGGCGACGGCGAGTCGTGGAAACTCGCCAAGGAGGAGCTGCGCCGCGCCAAGCAGGAGCTCAAGGACCAGGCCCGGCGGGCCAAGGACGAGTCGCGGCGGGCCCGCGAGGACGCCCAGCGGGCGCGGCGGCAGGCGCAGGACGCGCACCGGGAGGCGCGGGAGGAGGCCCGTGAGGAGATGCAGCGCGTGGCCAAGTCGGTCCAGGACAAGGTCCAGGACCACTTCCAGCGCGGCGACTGGCCCACGGGCCTGCGCGAGGGCCTCTCGGAGATCACCAGGGAACTGGGCCGCTTCACCAAGCAGGGCACGTGGGTCGGTGCGCCGGCCTCGGAGGGCGGGTCCGGTTCCGTACGGGACACGGCGGCCGAGCGCGTACGGGATGACGCGGCCACGACCGTAGGGGATGACGCACCCGAGGCCGTACGCGAGGACGCACCGTCCCCCGCGCAGGAACCCGCCTGGGCGCGCGAGGAGTCGACGGGCGATCCGGCCCGCGACCTGGACCGTCTCCTGGACCGGTTCCGCGACGACATCCGTGACGCGGCCCGCGATCACGGGGTGACGGCCGATCAGCTCGAGGAGGCACGACGGCAGCTGTCGGCGACGGCCGTGCGGCTCGGTTCCGTGCTTCGGGGGCGGGACGCTCCCTGATCCGCCGGACAGGTCCCAGAGGTCCCCACAGGGCGGGACACCCCCTGGATCCACCCCTGGGGATACTGTCCGGGACGCACCCACCGCTCCCGAGGAGGCCCCCCGGCATGTCCGCCGACCACCGCATCGGACCGCCCCTGACGGGCGGTGAACGCGACACCCTGCGCGCCTTCCTCGACTACCACCGCGCGACCCTCGCGATGAAGTGCGAGGGGCTGGGCGACGAGGAGCTGCGGCAGCGTTCGATGCCGCCGTCCACGCTGAGTCTGCTCGGCCTGGTGCGGCATATGGCGGAGGTGGAACGCGCCTGGTTCCACCGGGTGTTCGAGGACCGCGAGGCCCCCATGGTCTGGTCGCAGGAGATCGACTTCCAGGCCGCGTACGACGCGAGCGCCGCCACGCGCGCGGAGGCCTTCGGTGCCTGGGCGGCCGAGGTGGAGCGCTCGCGCCGGATCGAGAAGGAGGCCGAGTCGCTGGATACGACCGGCGTCCAGCCGCGCTGGGAGAAGGAGGTCTCCCTGCGCATGGTGATGGTGCACGTCCTGCTCGAATACGCGCGCCACAACGGCCACGCGGACTTCCTGCGCGAGGGCGTCGACGGCACTGTCGGGGCCTGACCCGCGGGCGTCGACGGCACCGTCGGGGCCTGGCCCGCGGGCGGAGGCACGGTTTCGGCGCCTGACCCGCAGGCGCCGGGCGCGGCTCAGCTCGCCCGCGCCGCGCCCCCGTCGCCCGCGCCGAGCACCCGCTCCACCCCGTCGAAGCGGACCCCGCAGCCGGCGAGCACATCGCGTACGACCCCGGGGCGCGCGGTCATCGCGAGCAGCAGATGCTCGTCGCCGATGCTCTTCTCCTTGCGGGCCAGCGCCACCCGGAGCGACTGCTCCAGGATCGTCTTGGATTCGCGCGCGAAGGGCCGGTGCCCGGAACCGGCCCGGCGCAGCCATCCGGCCGGCCGGCGGCCGCGCGCCAACGCGCCTTCGCCATGGGCCTCCTCGACCCGCGAGACGATCTCACCGACATCGATCCCGAGCCCGGCGAGCGCCTCCGCGTCCGCCGCCGAGACCCCGCCCCTGCGGCGTGCCTCGTCGAGCCCGGAGACCACGGCTTCGGGCCGCAGCCCGAGGGCGGCAAGGGCGAAGGCCGCCTTCGTGCCCTCGGCCTCGATCAGCGCGAGCAGCAGATGCGCCGGTTCGACCGCCTCCGCACCCGCGCGCTCCGCATGCGTCACCGCGCCCTTGACCACGGTCCTGGCGCCCTGGGTGAACCGCTCGAACATCACTGCCTCCCATGCTTCTTGTGCACGGCCTGCCTGCTCACGCCCAGTTCGGCGGCGATCTCCTGCCAGGACCAGCCCTGGTTGCGCGCGCTGCGCACCTGGACGGCTTCGAGCTGTTCGAGCAGTCGCCGCAGTGCGGCGACCGCCCGCAGCCCGGTCCTGGGGTCGCGATCTCCGGCCCGCTCGGCGAGATCCGTCGCTTCGGTCATGCTGTCAATTTAGGTTGACAGAGGCAGTGGCGTCAACCTTTATTGACAGCAGGCGGGGGTGGACCGAAGCGCCGACGCCTCAGACGGACAGCACCAGCTTCCCGAACAGATCCCCCGACTCCATCCGCGCGAACGCGTCCCGCGCGCGGTCCAGCGGCATGATGTCGTCGATGACGGGCCGGACCCCCGTGGCGGCACAGAAGGCGAGCAGATCCTCCAGTTCGTCCTTGGTGCCCATCGTCGAGCCGACGATCCGCAGCTCCAGGAAGAAGACCCGGGTCAGCTCGGCGTGCGAGGGGCGGTCTCCGCTCGTTGCGCCCGAGATGACGAGCGTGCCGCCGGGGCGCAGGGACTTGATCGAGTGCGACCAGGTGGCGGCGCCCACCGTCTCGATCACGGCGTCCACCCGCTGCGGCAGCCGCTCCCCCGGCGCGACGGCCTCCACCGCGCCCAGCTCCACGGCCCGCTTGCGCTTGGCCTCGTCGCGGCTCGTCGCGAAGACCCGCAGACCGGCCGCCTTGGCCAGCACGATCGCCGCGGTGGCGACACCGCCGCCCGCGCCCTGCACCAGGACCGAGTCCCCGGGCCGCACACCGGCGTTGGTGAAGAGCATGCGGTACGCGGTGAGCCAGGCGGTGGGCAGACAGGCGGCCTCGGCGAAGCTGAGCTCCTTCGGCTTGGGCAGCACGTTCCAGGTCGGGACGGAGACCTGCTCGGCGAAGGTGCCCTGGTAGCGCTCGGTGAGGATGGAGCGGGGCTCCTTGGGGCCGACCCCGTGGCCGGACTGGCCGATGACGGAGTGCAGGACGACCTCGTTGCCGTCGGCGTCGACGCCGGCCGCGTCACAGCCGAGGATCATCGGCAGCTTGTCCTCGGCGAGGCCGACGCCGCGCAGGGACCAGAGGTCATGGTGGTTGAGGGAGGCGGCCTTGACGTCGATGGTCGACCAGCCCTCCCGTACGGCGGGAGCGGGGCGTTCGCCCAACTCCAGTCCGTTCAGCGGCTGGTCACGGTCGATTCGGGCGGCGTATGCAGCGAACATGGGCCAGACGATAGGCCGCCCACGTACCGCCCCGTAACCACCACCCGGTGTGATCTCGCCCGCCACACCGGGTGGCGAGGAAGGGGCGGGGACGGGGACTGGCCACGCAAAAGGGCCCCGCCCAAACGGACGGGGCCCTCTCACACGCACCTCAGCGTCGGGCCACACCTTCGGCGCGAGCCGCGGCCGCCACCGCCGCCGTGACCGCAGGAGCCACCCGCTCATCGAACGGTGAGGGAATCACGTACGAGGCCGAAAGCTCGTCCCCGACCACCGCGGCCAGCGCCTCCGCCGCCGCGATCTTCATCCCCTCGGTGATCCGCGAGGCCCGCACCTGCAGCGCCCCGGCGAAGATCCCGGGGAACGCGAGCACGTTGTTGATCTGGTTCGGGAAGTCCGAACGCCCGGTGGCCACGACCGCCGCGTACTTGTGGGCGACGTCGGGGTGCACCTCGGGGCTCGGGTTGGCCATGGCGAAGACGAACGCGTCCGGCGCCATCGACGCGACCGCCGGCTCCGGCACCGTACCGCCGGAGACGCCGATGAAGACATCGGCACCGGCGAGGGCGGATTCGAGGGACCCGGAGATGCCGGCCTTGTTCGTCAGCTCGGCCAGCTCGCGCTTGACCGGCGTCAGGTCGTCACGGTCACGGCTGACGACACCCTTGCGGTCGGCGACGGCCACGTCCCCGATCCCCGCTTCGAGCAGGAACTTGGCGATGGCCACCCCGGCCGCACCGGCGCCCGAGATCACCGCGCGCAGCTCGCCGAGCGTACGGCCGGTGAGCTTCGCGGCGTTGCGCAGCGCGGCCAGCGTGACGATGGCCGTGCCGTGCTGGTCGTCGTGGAAGACCGGGATGTCCAGCTCCTCCTGGAGCCGCTTCTCGATCTCGAAGCAGCGCGGCGCCGAGATGTCCTCGAGGTTCACACCACCGAAGGAAGGGGCGAGCCGCTTGACGGTCTCGACGATCTCGTCCACCGAGGTGGTGGCCAGGGCCAGCGGGACCGCGTCCACGCCGCCGAACTGCTTGAACAGAATCGCCTTGCCCTCCATGACCGGAAGGGAGGCGGAAGGACCGATGTCACCGAGACCGAGCACGGCCGTACCGTCGGTGACGACGGCCACGACGTTGGAGGTCCACGTGTAGTCGTGGACGAGCTCCGGCTGCTCGGCGATGGCGCTGCACACCTTGGCGACGCCAGGCGTGTACGCGAGGGACAGGTCGTCCTTGTCGCGGACCGGCACAGTGGCCTGAACAGCCATCTTGCCGCCGCGGTGGAGCGCGAAGGCCGGGTCGAAGGGCTCGTCGGCCCCGTGCGTCCCGGCGTCGCTGCGAGGATTGACGATCTCCGCTGCCACTTTGTCTGACCCCTTAAAGGTTCAATCGTTGAGGGTTGCCACTCCCTGTTCAGGAGTGGGCGGGCACCGCGCAGACGCCTCGCCGTTGGGCGATGCCCCTCCCTGCCGGGAGGAAGCTGTCTGCGCGCGGGCGCGCCGCACACGCGCCCTGGTCCCCGGATGAGGGGTGTAACGCTCTTTTGTACAGGATGAACCTGGCCGCGCACGAGAGAGATTCGCCTCAGCCGCAGGCCGGATGCCCGAATTGGGAGGAAAGTCCAATCGGCTCGCCCGGACCTCGGGGCAAACCACCCGGGATCTCGGATCAACTCGGGATCAAGCGGACTTCATCCGTTCAGCGGGGCCACACCGAGCGCATACGGAGACAGGCGCTCACCCTTGAAATCAAGGGGTCCGACCTCCCGACCGGCACCCGTTATCCGATTTTGACATCGGCAGCCCCCTGAATCCGCCCGTCCGAATGGCAAGATGCCGTAATCACACAAGGTCGCGGTACCCGAAATCGTGTGCTTCGACCGCTGAACACCTCAAACGCCTCATCAGCACGCATCTGCCGGAGGACCCTCATGGCCGCAAGCACCATTCGTCGTACGACCGCCAAGTCCCGGCTCGCCGCGGTCGGCGCCATCGCGGTCGCCGGAGCCATGCTCCTGACCGGGTGCGGGGACCAGACCGAGGACAGCGGCTCGGACGAGCCCACCAAGAGCGCCGGCACCGAGGCCGCCCCGCTCGCGGACAAGCTGCCCCAGAGCATCCGCGACGCGGGCGTCATCAAGGTCGGCTCGGACATCGCGTACGCGCCCATGGAGTTCATGGACGAGAACAACAAGCCGGCCGGCGTGGACATCGACCTCGGCAAGGCGATGGGCGAGGTCCTCGGCGTCGAGTTCAAGTTCGAGAACGCCACCTTCGACCAGCTCGTCCTCGGCATGAACAACGGCCGTCACGACATCGTCATGTCGTCGATGACCGACACCAAGGAGCGCCAGCAGGGCGCGAGCGACGACGCCAAGGGCGGCGCCGACTTCGTGAACTACTTCAAGGCCGGCTCGGCGATCCTGACCCACAAGGGCAACCCGAAGAGCATCAACGGCCTGGACGACCTGTGCGGTCTGACCGTCGCCGCCCAGCGCGGCACGGCCAACGAGGACCTCCTCAAGGCCACCCAGGACAAGTGCGGCGACAAGAAGATCAAGGAGTTCATCTCCGACCAGGACACCGACTCCATCACGCAGCTCCAGACCAAGCGCGCCGACGCCGTGATCACGGACTTCCCGGTGGCGCTGTACAACGAGCTGGAGGCCGGCGACGGCAAGCTCTTCGAGGTCGTCGGCGACCAGATCGACGCCGCCCCGTACGGCATCGCGGTCAGCAAGAAGAACACCGAGCTGCGGGACGCGATCAAGGCCGCCGTCGAGAAGATCATCGAGGACGGCACCTACGGCGAGGTCCTGAAGAAGTGGAAGGCCGAGTCCGGCGCCATCGAGACGGTCACCATCAACGCGGGCAGCTGAGCCGGCCGCGCTCCGCTCCCCCCGCTCCGTAAGACAAAGGCAGTAGCTCTGTGACTGACCCCCTCGACAAGGTCCCCGACGCGGTCCCCCCGGACCGCCCCGGTGCGACCGCCGTCTCGAAGACCGTCCCCCCCGAGGCCATCAAGGCCATCCCCGTCCGGCACTACGGGCGCTGGATCGGGTCCGTCGTCGTGATCGCCCTGCTCGCCCTGCTGGTGCGGGCGTTCGCCGACGCCCAGATCCAGTGGAGCGTCGTCGGTGAGCAGATCACCGACGGCACCTTCGCCCGTGGTGCCTGGGAGACCCTGAAGATCACCGTCCTGGCCATGTTGATCGGCGTCGTGCTCGGCGCGATCCTCGCCGTCATGCGCCTGTCGCCGAACCCGGTGCTCTCCTCGGTGGCCTGGGGGTACATCTGGTTCTTCCGCGGCACCCCGGTGCTGGTGCAGATCTTCCTGTGGTTCAACCTGTCCCTCGTCTTCCAGACACTGGACCTCGGGTTCATCTACAAGGACGAGATGAACGACGTCATGACGCCGTTCGTCGCCGCGCTGCTCGCGCTCGGCCTCAACGAGGCCGCGTACATGGCGGAGATCACCAGGGCCGGCATCCAGTCGGTCGACACCGGCCAGACCGAGGCGGCGCACGCCCTGGGCATGAAGGGCTCGAAGACCATGCGGCGCATCGTGCTGCCGCAGGCCATGCGGGTGATCATCCCGCCGACGGGCAACGAGTTCATCAACATGCTGAAGACCTCGTCGCTGGCGTTCGCGATCGGCTACGGCGAGCTCTTCCTGCGCGGCCGTCAGCTCGGCTCCCGTACGCTGGCCGTCATGGAGAGCCTGATCGTGGTCTCCGCCTGGTACCTGCTGCTGACCACCGTGTTCAGCATCGGCCAGTACTACCTGGAGCGGCACTACGCCCGCGGCAGCCACCGCACCCTGCCGCCGACACCCCTGCAGCGCATCAAGGCCCAGCTCACCTCGTTCCGGGTGCAGAGCCAGGTGGGAGGCAAGACCGTATGAGTTCCCAGACCGCGCTGCCGATGGTGAAGGCCGAGGGCGTCCACAAGTCCTACGGGCATGTGGAGGTGCTCAAGGGCATCGACCTGGAGGTCGCCCCGCGCGAGGTGTTCTGCCTCGTCGGCCCCTCCGGCTCCGGGAAGTCGACCTTCCTGCGGTGCATCAACCACCTGGAGAAGATCAACGCCGGCCGGCTCTCGGTCGACGGCGAGCTGGTCGGCTACCGCGAGAAGAACGGCAAGCTCTACGAGCTCAAGGACAGCGAAGTCGCCCGCAAGCGCCGCGACATCGGCATGGTCTTCCAGCGCTTCAACCTGTTCCCGCACATGACGGCGCTTGAGAACGTCATTGAGGCCCCGGTCCAGGTCAAGGGCGAGTCGAAGGCCGTGGCGCGCGAGCGTGCCGTGCGGCTGCTCGACCGGGTGGGCCTCGGCGACAAGTCCGGGAACTACCCCTCCCAGCTCTCCGGCGGCCAGCAGCAGCGCGTCGCGATCGCCCGTGCGCTCGCGATGGAGCCCAAGCTGATGCTCTTCGACGAGCCGACCTCCGCGCTCGACCCGGAGCTCGTCGGTGACGTCCTCGACGTCATGCGGGGCCTGGCCGAGGACGGCATGACGATGATCGTCGTCACCCACGAGATGGGCTTCGCCCGCGAGGTGGGCGACTCGCTGGTCTTCATGGACGAGGGCGTGGTGGTCGAATCGGGCCACCCCCGCGACGTACTGACGAATCCGCAGCATGAGCGGACGCAGTCGTTCCTGTCGAAGGTGCTGTAGCACTCCGGCATGCGGACAGGGGCGGTACGGGCTTCCCGTACCGCCCCTGTCGTTTGCGTCGTTCACGTAGTTCACGTCGTTCGCGGCGTCCACGCCGTTCGCGTCGTCCGCGGCGTCCACGCCGTTCGCGTCAGCCCCCGGGGGCGCGGGAACGGAGCCCCCAGCCGCTCACCCCGTGCGCTACTTCAGGGCGAGCACCAGAGCATCCGCCGGCGAGGCCCACACCGTGCGGGCCTCGGCGAAACCCTGCTCGCGCAGGGCCGAGGCGTGCCACTCGGCCGAGGGCATGTCGCCGTCCGCGTGCTCGCCGTAGATCGCGAAGCGCTCGGCGGTCGGCTCGGCAAGCACCGGATCCGCGGCGGCGAGCTGCCACCACTCCGTCCAGTCGAGCACTCCCTCGGTCTTCGCCCGCCGGGCGCGCGCATTGCGGTACGCGCTCTCCGCCGCGTTGATCCCCGGCGTGGCCGGATCGGGCATGTGGTCGGCGTTCATGAAGACGCCGCCCGCGCGCACGAGGCCCGCGATCTGCCCGTACAGAACGGCGAGCTCAGGACTGTGCAGCCAGTGCAGCGCCGTCGCGGTGAGCACCGCGTCGTACGAGTCGTACGGGAGCTTCGCCGCCCACTGCGGATCCTTGAGGTCGGCCCGTACCAAGGTGACGCGCTCGTCGCCCGCGAACGTGCCCTCGGCGATGGTGAGCAGCGCCGGGTCGAGGTCGACGCCGGTGGACCGCGCCTCGGGGAACCTCCTGAGGAGCCGGTCCGAAATACTCCCCGTACCGCAGGCGAGATCGAGCACCCGCGCCTTCGGGCCGGCGAAGGCCTCCACCATGTCGAGCATGACCGCGAACCGCTCCTCGCGGTCCGGCAGGTACCACTGCTGCTGCCGGTCCCAGCTGTCCTGCCAGGCGCGCCAGTCGGTGCGCGTGCTCTCGCCGGTGGTGCTCGTGCCGGTGCCGATGTCGGTGCCGGTGTCCGTCATGGATCCCCTCCGTAACGTAATACCCTGGGCGTAAGGCCTGACTGCAGCCCCAGCCCATTACCTCCGCACGAAGAAGATAGACCTCATCCGTAAGGACTACAAGTGGAACTGGCCTATTACTCGAACTATGCGGTGCGCCTCGTGAACAGCGAGGAGCCGCTCCGCGGCAAGGACGAACTGACGAACGTGGAGGCCGTGCGCGCGCTCTTCGGCGCGAACCAGTCGGCGGCCCGGCGCGCCACGGACACGGACGTCACCCGCTTCCGCTCCGTACGGGCCCGCCTGCGCGCCGTCTTCGACGCGGCCGACGGCGGCGACGAGACGCTCGCCGTCGACCTGCTGAACTCACTGCTCCTGGAGTTCCCGGTGAGCCCGCAGATCTCCGGGCACGACCACCGCGACGACGACGGGCGCCCGCTGTGGCACATGCACCTCGCGGACCACCCGTCCAACGCGACTGCCGGCTACGCGGCGATCGCCTCGATGGGCCTAGCCTTCCACCTCACCGAACACGGCGTCGACCGCCTGGGCCTGTGCCAAGCGGCCCCCTGCCGCAACGCCTATCTCGACACATCGACCAATCGCTCGCGCCGCTACTGCTCCGACCGCTGCGCGACCCGCGCCAACGTCGCGGCCTACCGGGCCCGCAAACGCGAGGAGGCCGCCGAGCGCACCGAACGCGAGGACGCGGCCGAACGCACCGAACGCGAGGCGAGGACCGGCCGCAGCGCCGACAACAGCCAGAACACCAGCAACTGACCCTTGGCCCGCGGCCGGTAGCGCCCCAGCACCTTGGCGAGCACCAGTTCCTCGGGCACCGTCCCGTAGTCCGTGCTGTCACCGCCGGCGAAGGAGTTGTCCCCGAGCACCCACCAACCGCCGTCCCGCCGTTCGGCGGCGCGCTTGACGACGAGCAGATCCTGCTGGAAGGGATGCCGGAGCACCACCACGTCGCCCGGCCTGATCCGCACCCCGTACCGGATCAGCAGCTGATCGCCGTGGTGCAGCGTGGGCACCATCGACGGTCCGTGCACCTCTGCGATCCCGAACGGCACCCTGTCCTCGCCGCCACGCCCCGACTTCCGCATCAGGTACCTCCGCCTTCGTGTCCCCGACCACCTCTCAGTGTGCCGTGGGATCCTCCACGGGTCCCAGGCTTGCCCTGGACTTTTGGCCTAAGCCGCCGGGGGCACCCGCGAAACCGACTCCTCAGGGGAGTAACCTCCCACGTGAGAAGACGATCACGAGGAAGGACAGCTCTATGCTCTCCCGCCTGTTTGCGCCCAAGGTGAAGGTCAGCGCCCACTGCGACCTGCCCTGCGGCGTGTACGACCCCGCCCAGGCCCGTATCGAGGCGGAATCCGTCAAGGCCGTCCAGGAGAAGATGGCCGCCAACGACGACCCGCACTTCCAGGCTCGCGCCGTTGTCATCAAGGAGCAGCGCGCCGAGCTCGCCAAGCACCACGTCTCGGTGCTGTGGAGCGACTACTTCAAGCCGCCGCACTTCGAGAAGTACCCGGAGCTGCACCAGCTGGTCAACGACGCCCTCAAGGCCCTCTCGGCCGCCAAGGGCTCGACGGACCCGGCCACCGGCCAGAAGGCGCTGGACTACATCGCCCAGATCGACAAGATCTTCTGGGAGACCAAGAAGGCCTGATCTGCGCATGGCCATCCCGGCTCGCCAACTCAGCGCGCACGGCAGGTCAGAGCACCAACGAGAAGAGCCCGGCCGCAGTATGCAGTCGGGCTCTTCTTCCGTCTCAAGATCCAATGGGAGACGTTTGGGAGACGAGGTCAGGATGACCGCCTGCGGCCCTCCGACTGCACGGACCCCTGCTCGTCCGACGCCGACTTCTCCCACGCCTCCTGGAGCGTCCGAGCAATGCTGAGCTCCATCTCCGGCGAGGTGTGGCTCAGGCCGCTGGTCGACAAGACCGACGCCTACAACGACTGGGCAGCGGTCCGACGCGGCGACCGGGACCAGCTGGCGGAAGCAATCGTCGAGGAGGCAGGACGCCTGCTCGCCGGGCCCTGGCCGCCACTGGACTGATCTCACCGGCGGCAAACGAGGATGCCGCCAAGACAGGTGATCTCGTACGCGCCATTGCGGGCGATGTGATCGGCGACGAGGGCCCGGGCCCGGTCGATGGTCGCGTCGAAGGGCACGTCGTGCTGGTCTGCCCAGGCGCGATACGAGGCCATGTGGGCGATGACGGGCTCGGGGTCGCGGACCGTGATGGTCCCCGGCAGTTCGGCGACCTCCACCCGTCCAAACTCCTCGCCGAGGAGGGCCGGGGCCTGCTCCAGAGAGAAGCGGGCACTGAGCGAGATCCGGGCCGGGCCCCGGTCGGTACCGAGGACCTCGCCCGCGGCCCGTTGCCAGAGGTCGTCGAGTTCGGCCTTGTCGCGGTCGCTGTTGGTGGAGGCGACCACCACCCCGTCGTCGGCTACGACCCGAGCCAGTTCCCTGATTGCCTGGGAGATGTCGGGCACGTGGTAGAGCATGTGGAGCGCGAGAGCGGCGTCGGCCCTCCCCGCCGCCAGCGGAAGCCGCGTGGCATCCGCCACGGCAACCGGGCCGGGGACGCCCGCAAGAATGCCGGTAGCGATGTCGAGGCCGAGCAGGGACAGGTCCGGACGGTCCCGACGGAGCCGCTGAATGAACTTGCCGTTGCCACAGCCGATATCTACGACGCGCCCGCGTACGTCGCCCAGCTGCTCGGCGACGAGACCAGGCAGGTCGTACCGAGGCGTCTGCCACTGGTAGAGCGACTGCCGGGCCGCAAGGTCGCGGTCTCCGTTGTACGCACGGCCCGCCAGGCGGGCCCGGTCGGTGACGGCAGCGTCGTGGGCAGCAGACAGGTCGGTCACGTCGGCAACTCCGGAGGGTGGGCGGCGGGCAGGGACGCACGGACGGCCGTGTGCTGGAGTCGTTCGCGCAGGTGCACTGCCTGCGCGGCTCCACCGTACTGCGGCCCTTCCAGCTCCCGCCCGAGAACGGTGAGCCGGCGCACGATACTGGCCGACATGCGCTCGGGCGAGGACTGAAGAACAAAGCCGAGCATCTCCTCCGTGCCCTCCAGGTCGCCCAGGAACAGGTGCCCGCTGGCGAGGTCGAGGTGCGCGGCGAACAGGTCACCGACCGACTGGTCATCTCCGTCCGCGCTGCGGTAGAGGCGGATCGCCGTCTCCGCGCTGACGATAGCCCGGTGGACGTGCTCCTGCCCGCCCAAGGCCAAGAGGGTCGTTCCGGCGTACGCGAACTGCTTGGCCGCGGGGAAGTCGAAGACTCCCAGTACCTCGTCCCGGCCCGAGATCGCCTCGCGCGATCGTTCGGCATCCGACAGGGCGGCGAGCGCGCCTGCCGAGTCGCCGACTATCGCCAACGCCCGTGCCTCCAGACTCGCCAACCGTGCGCCGATGCTGCCGCTGGCCCTGTGCCGCCGACCGGCCTGCGCCAGCCGGGCCGCCTGCTCGTACCGCCCTGTCCAGTACGCGATCAACGACTCCACGGCCCGTACCCAGGCCAGCATCCCCTCGTGCCCGGCCGCCTCGGCACAGGCGCGTGCGGTGCGGGCGTGGGTGGCGGCGGAGTCGTAGTCGCCGAGGTCGAGGCAGACGTGCGCGGACAGGCCGCAGAGGCGAGCAGCGGAGAGGTAGAGGTCAGTGGTCTGCCGAGGGTGTTGACGCCCGCGCAGCAGCTCGAAGGCCCCGTCCCGTAACCGCCTGATCTCAACGTACTGCTCCATCAGCGGGTGGCTGACGTACGTACGGGCGAGCCGGCCGACGTCTGCCTCCAACTGCTCGACGACGAACTTGTCGGCGTTCCGCTGCGCGATGAAGCGGGCGAAGTCCGCCGACCGCACCGCGTCCTCCGAGAGCGGGACTTCACGGACGTGAGTGTCTTTGGACGGCAGCACCGATGGCACGGTCTCGACCTCAGCGGCGTCAGCCCCGTCCCGCTGCCTCTTGCTGATGGCAACGGCTTGGTCGAGTACGGCGACATCGACACCGAAGACCTGCGCCAGGTACTTCCGGGCGTAGGGAACAGGAACTCGCGCTTCGCGCTCGTACCGCCCGATCTCCTTGCCGGTCTTCGCAGAACGCCCCTCCAGGGCGTTGTACTCGTCGGCAACCCTCTGCTGGCTCCAGCCGCGCTCAGTACGCAGCCGGACGAGCAAGGCGCCGATCCCGGTGTCGCCCATGCCGTCCCTCAGGAACACGTGACCTCTGGCCCCCATAGTGGCCCCCGTCTTGGCCCCCGTGCTGGCTCCCGACCCAAATGAGTTAAGTCGCTTTGCTGTTGACCATGGCAAGCAGACTCACCAACCAGACGACCGACGCCGCCCCGGACCTCCTTCCGGGCACGGGCCGGCACCGCACCATGCTCTTCCCCCGCCGTCGGACCACGCCGCGTACCGCTCGCGACTTCGTCGCCGCCACGCTGACCGAATGGGGTGAGACGAGCCGCCTCGACGACATGCGGCTGTGCACCTCGGAGCTCGTCACCAACGCCGTGCTGCACGGGGTCCCCGTGGGCCGGCTGGTCCTGGTACGGGTCGAGTCCCTCGACGCGGAGCTGCGGATCGAGGTCCACGACAGCGGCGTGAACAGGCCGACGCAGCGGGTTCCCGAGGAGTCCGCCGTCGACGGCCGCGGTCTGCTGATCGTCGCCGTGACCACCGACAGCTGGGGCGTGAAGGAGCGGACGGGCCCCGGAAAGTGCGTCTGGGCCGCCTTCGACCGTGCCAAGAACGGGGCCGCGCCCATGCCTCCCCACACCACCGGCCCCCAAGGAGACACCTCGTGACCACCCACCCCGTCTCGCCGAACACCGTTCTCGCCAACGCCCTCCACCACGCCGAGGACGTCCTGACGCCGCGCATCCTGGCTGCCCCACCCGAGCGGATCGTGCTGGTCGTCGGCACTCAGATCAACGGCGCCCCACACATCGGCACCTCGCTCGTGCAGTCCCTGGCCTTCGCCATGGCCGCCCGACTGCGCGACCGCTTCGGGCTCCCCACCGAGGTGCTCTTCAGCGCCCTCGACAACGCCCCGTACGAGCTCGCCACCGACCCGGCCAGCGGCAACCGCTACCAGCGCGCCTACGCCCAGGCCCTCGTCGAGCAGGCCCTGCTCGACATCGTCACCGCCCTCTACCAGCCCCTCTTCACCGCTCTGTCCAGGCGCCTGGGCATCCCGCACCGCATCGAGACGTACACCCAGCAGCAGGCCGGCGAGCACTACCGCCGCACGTGGCTCCGGCTCCTCCCCCGCATCGACGCCGCCCGCTGGTGGCTCGCTCCCTCCACCGGAACCCCGCACCTCCGCGTCCCCTGCCCGCGCCCCGCCTGCGGCTGGGCGGAGAAGCACGCCGAACGCACCCGGGTCCGCCTCACCGGGCCCGAGTCGGCGGTGGTCTCCGCCGTCTGCCTCCACCACGGCCCGTACGAGGCCACCATCACGCCCACCGCCGGCGGCTACCTCGACCTGGCCACCCTCTATCGCAACCTGGTCAAGGAACTCGCCCTGACCAGCCCGCAGGGCACCCTGCACGTCATGATCAAGGGCGGCGACTGGGTCTTCGGCTCCCACCTCGTCGACGAGGCCCTCCAGGCCGTGGGCCTCACCCGCGCCCAGCTCCCTGCCCGCCTGTTCTGCCCCCAGGTCGTCACCGACACCGGCGCCAAGCTGTCGAAATCCCTCATACGAGAAGGCCGTGCCCCCTTGCCCGAGGGCGCCGCCCCTTGGATGCTCGACACCCGGCAGTGGCCCGGCACCGCCACCGAGTACGCCGACCAGCTGCTCGCCATGGCCGAGACCCTGCTCTCCGCCCCCCGCCACTTCTTCCGCTCGTACTCGGCCGCCGAAATCGGCCGCCTGATCACCGCACCGTCCCTCAGGAGCGTTCCCTCCCGATGACCGACCGCACCGCCCGCGTCCGCGAGCTCAACCTCTACCGCCAGTACTTCGAGCTCGTCGCCGCGGGCACCAAGACCATCGAGGTGCGGGTCAAGTACCCGCACCTCGCCGACCTCGCCGTCGGCGACACCATCCGCTTCCGCATCAAGGACACTGACGAAACCTGCGACGTCGAAGTCCTCCAGGTCACGGAGTACCCCGACTTCGAGGCCCTCCTCGACGGCGAAGGCCCCTCCAGCGTCAACCCGACCGCCACCCGCGACCAGCAGCTGGCCAACATCCGCACCATCTACGGGCCCGAGAAGGAAGCCCTCGGAGCCCTCGCCATCGAGATCAAGCGCATGGCCTGACCGATTCCCGCTCTTACAAGATCGGATACTCGGAGCCATCCTCGACCGGAACGGCAACGCCCATCGAAGCCGCCCCCGGCGGCACCACCCAGGAGGGGATGCGGTGACCAGTTCAGTTCGCTGGACGGATCGTCTGTCCACCGGTACGGAAGCGACTCAGGACGACGTGGTGCGCTGGTACCAGAGCACGCGCGAAGGCAAGGCGTACGTGCCCACGATGATCTGGGGCACGCTCCAGACCGAGGCGTACGCCACCGTGATCCTCGGCCAGGTCGTCGACTTCCTCGGCATCCCGAACGACGTACCGGCAGGCGTCGCCAGGCGCATGCAGCGACAGGAGGTTCTGTACGACGGCGAGCACCACTACGACGTCGTCGTCGGGGAGCAGGCGCTCTACACGAACATCGGCGGACCCGAAGTCATGCAAGAACAGATCGAGCGCCTCCTGCGAGAGCTCGACCTGGCTTCTCTCACACTCGGGATCCTTCCCTCCACCGCACGGGTGGACCTGTTCCCCGTCCACGCGTTCAACATCTACGGCGATGGCGACCGGGCCCACGTCGAACTCGTCTCCTCCTCCGTGGACATCACGGAACAGAGCGAACTCGACCTCTACAGCAAGGCCTTCGCCGCCCTGAGCAGTGCGGCAGCGTACGGCGACGCCGCCGAGGATCTCCTGAGGAAGGCCCACTCCTTCTGGACCAACACCCCGCTCCCGCAGTAGTCCCCTCGACGCACCAACGGCCGGAGCGCCGCAACGGTCTGCAGCGCACCCGATCAGACCGTCCCGCCCCTCACATGCCCGACAGCCGGTCCGACGAAGGGAACCCTGTGACCCAGCAGGCCGACGGCCAACCGAAGGCCCTCAAGCCGGCGCTCGAATCGATGACCCTGCTGGTCGCGGCTGTCATCGTCCACGACAAGGCCACCAACCGCGTCGTCCTCCTCCAGCGCAGCGAGAACGCCAAGTTCGCCCAGGGCATGTGGGACCTCCCCGTCGGCAAGAGCGAACTGGGCGAACCCATCACTGAAACTGCGGTCCGCGAGCTGTACGAGGAGACCGGCCTCACAGTGAAGCCCGAGTCCCTCAAGGTCGCCCACATCATCCACGGCGCCTGGGGGGTGGAGGCCCCCAACGGCTTCCTCACCGTCGTCTTCGTCGCCCACGAGTGGGCAGGCGAGCCCGAGAACCGCGAACCGCTCAAACACGCCCAAGTCGGCTGGGTCCGCGCCGACGCCATCCCCGAGAACTTCGTGGACACCACGTCAAGCGCCCTCCACCGGTACCTCACCGGAGGCCCGGAGGTCTCCCTGTGCGGCTGGCGATAGAAGCGCCGGGTACGGGCACGTCGTCGCCCTACGGGTTCGGGACTGCAGGCGCGGGCAGGTCAAGGGCACGAGCAAGAGCCGCACAAACGGGGTCAGCATGGTCAGGCAAGTGCAGGGCTGCCCAGCCGATGGCAAGGCGATGGAAGGCAGCCAGGTCACGTTCCGCATCGGCAAGCAGGCGACGCAGATCGATGATGGGCAGCTCGATCGCAGGGCTGTCCTGCTGCTCAGCGTCAATGGTCAGCCGCACCACGTCGCCCATCCGTTCGGCAAGCGGAGAGGGGTCATGGCCGAAGGAGGCCCAGCCATCTCCAGCGACGACCGCAAGCCAGTCGCGTCGTTCGTCCAGCCCGCTGCAACAGCCCGGCGACAGGGCGATGCCGGTTGCTGTATCAGTCACCCGCAGGCCGCCGGCGGCGAAAAGGTTGTCCATAGTGAGGAGCCCGTGCAGGAAGTTCCCTAGCGGATCGGTAGGCCGTTGCGGTCGCCCCTCACCCTCCAGGTCGACGTTGTTGCACTCGGCAATACGCATGACAGCCGTGCCGACCTCGGCAGGGCTGAGCGCACCGCCGAGCGCAAGGAAGTCGTAAGCCCCACACTCGGCCACCGGCCAGAGGTCGAAGTCATCGGTGGCGCAGGTCTCCAGGACGGGCTGCAGGACGATCATCCGGAGAGTGTGCGGCATCCCTGCGGGCCGGCGCATTCGAATACCGAAGAGTGCCCGCCCCAGTCCGCACACAGTCCGCAGGACACCCGATCAGGACCGCCGTACCCCATCGCCAGCCATCAGCAAAGGGCCAGGTCAGCACCTCGCGGGGAAGATCCCCGCAGGACACCGACCTGGCCGATTACCAGGAGACCAAGAAGGCCTGATCGAGGGCTGTTTCGTTTCGGGCTGCGATCGGTGCACCATCGCAGGTCAGAGCGACGGTCACAGAGGGCTCGGCCATTCGGCCGGGCCCTCTGTGCAGTTGGGGACCGGCCCCGGCCCGGTCCTCAGGAGGCCGGGGGGAGCCGGTTGCAGAGGAAGCAGCCCTCCCAGAGCGGGAGCGCGGTGAGGATGCGGTGGCGCACGCACGACGCCATCGCGGCCTCGTCCGGGCCGGGAAAGCCGTCTGCGGCGCCGCTGCCGGCGGACGGGGTGCACGACTCCACCATGGTCGTGAAGTGGCGCAGGTAGTCATGCGCGCGGGGCGGATAGTAGCCCAGCTCGCTCCAGCGGTGTCCGCTTGCCGCGAGTGCCACGGCACTCAGCACGAAGTCCTTGGCGCGGGCGCGTTCCCGCTCCGTCGCACCCCAGTCGAACTCCGTCAGGTCGAACCCGACGTCACCGCGCCCCATGATGGTCTGGTCCTGCAGGCTCAGCAGCGCCGCGAAGCGGAAGTCCCACGGCTCGGAGGCGAGGTCGGACACGGCGAGCATCAGCACGTCGATGAACACCTCGGTGGCGCCGTTGGACAAGTTCAGGTCATGGCCGGTGCCGGCGCCGGTGCCGGAGAATGTGTTGCTCACCGGCCTATGATGCGGTCCCTGCCCCCCCGCCTGGCCGGAGAATTCGCATGACGGATCCCAGCACCGGAAAGGTGGTCGTGAACAGGGCGATGTCCCTGGACGGGTTCATCGCCGGTCCCGGCCACACGATGGACTGGGTCTTCGAGCACATGACGTCGGCCACGTTCCCCGAGGTCATGGCTGCCACCGGCGCCATGCTCATCGGCCGGCGCACGTACGAGGTGGGCAAGCGCATGTCCGGCGGGAACCCCGACTACGACGGCGGGGCGCGATTCGTCCTCACCCATCGCCGGCCCGACGAGCCGGACCCCGGCGTCACCTTCCTCACCTGTGGCGTCGAGGAAGCCGTGGCCACGGCACGCCGCGCCGCCGGGGACCGGAACCTTGAGATCCTCGGCGCCGACGTGGCCGCCCAGTGCCTGCGGCTCGGCCTCGTCGACGAGATCCTGGTGTACGTGCTGCCGGTGCTGCTCGGCGACGGCGTCCGCTTCGCGCCCGAGGGCCGCCTCGGACGGATCGACCTGGAACCGTTCGACAACGTCCGGTCGGGCGAAGTCACCATGCTGCGATTCCGCGTGCGGCGGGCGCGGCCATGATGCTTCCGCGGGGGACCGGCGTTGGCCGCCATCCGCGCGGTCATCAGCGGGTGCCGGCAGGAAGCGGTCAGGAGCGTCACGCCCGACCGGATGCGGGTGGTCAGGCCGGCCTGCCAGGACCGTGAACGGCTCTCAGCGGCTTCCGGCCGGCCGGAACAGCCGGTGGTGTCAGCGGGTCAGGCTCGCGAGGGTGTCGTTCAGGTCGGTGGCCTTGGGGCGGTTGTGGGGGAGCTTGGCGAGGAGTTTGGCCATGCCGCAGGTGTCCGTGAGGGCGGAGAAGACCAGGCCGCCGGCGACGCCTGCGGAGAGCCAGCGGGCCGCGTTCCAGCGGCGGCCGGCGACGAGGCCGGTCAGGACGAGGGATCCGGCGGCGAGGCGGACCTGGCGGTCCATGGCCCACGGGGTGCGGGTACCGGCGGCGCGGTGGGTGTCGTGGCCGAGCTGCGTCCACGTGGTGGTGCCGCCAGTGAGGGTGGCGGCGGTGATGCCCTGATCGGCCAGGAGCTGGCAGGCGGTGGCCGAGCGGGCCCCGGAGGCGCACACCATCAGGAGGTCGCCGCGCTCGGCCGCGGACTTCAGCGCGGGCAGGGCGGTGTCCAGGTGGTCGAGGGGGATGTTGTGGGCTCCGGGCACATGACCGGAGGCGTACTCGCCCGGCGTGCGTACGTCGATGATGGTCAGCTCGTGCAGACGGGCGTTGGCCTGCTCGGCGGTGAGGGCGGTGGTGTGTGCCACGGGGAATTTCCTTTGCTCGGTGGGGGCTACCCCTTGGGTAGGGTACCCATGGGGGTATTTCGAAGGAGTGTGGGTTGTGGAACTGGCGATGGCGGCTGAGGAACTGAAGACGGTGGTCAACCGGCTGCGCCGGGCGCAGGGCCAGATCGCCGGGGTGATCAAGATGATCGAGGAGGGGCGGGACTGCGAAGACGTGGTCACGCAGCTCGCCGCGGCCTCCCGGGCCTTGGACAAGGCGGGATTCGCGATCATCGCCACGGGGCTCGAGCACTGCCTGACCGATGAGGACATGGCCGCTTCCGGTGACCGGGAGCAGATGCGGGCGCGTCTGGAGAAGCTGTTCCTTTCTCTGGCCTGAGGTCGCTCACCTCGTACGCCACCTGAGGTCGCTCGCCTCGTACGTCAGGTGAGCGCGTCGATGAGCATGAAGGCGGCCACAGCGAGCAGCACGACGGCGAAGGTGCGACGCAGTCGCGTGCCGCTGAACTTGGCGGCCAGGCGTTTGCCGTCCCAGGCGCCGAGGATCGCGGCCCCGGTGAAGGGGCCGATGACCGCCCAGTCGATGCCCGCGGTGGTGGCGCCTCGCGTGGCCAGGGAGGCCAGCGAGTTCACCGAGATGACCAGCAGGCTCGTACTGACGGCGGCCTGCATCTCGAAGGCAAGCACCGTGACCAGGGCCGGGACGGCGAGGAAGCCTCCGCCGACGCCGAGCAGTCCGGTCAGCGCCCCCAGTCCCGCGCCGGTCCCGGCGGCCTTCGCCGGGCGCACGGCAGGGGTCGGTCCACTGCCGGTGCCAGTGCCGGTGCCACTGCCAGTTCCAGTGCCACTGCCGGTGTTCGGTACCGCCTTCGGGCCGGTGCGCAGCATCTTCACGGCGGCCAGGGCCGCTACGGCGGCGAACGCAGCGGTCAGTACGGGCTGAGGGAGCCGGGATGCGGCGGCACCGGCCGCCGCGGCGGGCAGAAGCCCGGCGGCGGCGAACAGGGCACCGGCCTTCCAGCGCACGCTGCCGGTGCGGGCGTGCGCGTACAGGGCGGTGAGCGAGGTGACGGTGACGATGATCAGACTGGCGGTCGTGGCGGCGGCCGGGGCGAAGCCGAGCAGGTAGATCAGCGCGGGAACCGCCAGCACGCTGCCGCCCCCGCCGAGCGCACCGAGCGCGAGGCCGACCACGGATCCTGCGATCAGGGCCAGGATCAGCACGCTCACGCGATGACACCGCCGCCGCCCTCGGGTCCGGCGCCGCCGTCCTCGGGTCCGGCGAGGGCCAGTCCCGCCTCGGCGGCAGCGTCGAAGGCGTCGTCGACCGCGACCACGTCACGGCCGGCGGCAGCCAGCAGGGACGCGGCGATCGCGGCGCGCATACCGCCGGCGCAGTGCACCCAGACCACCCCGTCCGGCACCTCGTCGATACGGCCGCGCAGCTCGTGGATCGGGATGTGCACCGAGCCGTCGATGAAGCCGCCCGCGCGCTCGGAGTCCCGGCGCACGTCCAGGACGACGGTGCCCTCGCCGCGCTCGCGCACCTGGGCGAGGTCGGCGAAACGGGCGCGGGGGAAGGAGGCGAGCTGTTCTCCGGGACGGATCCAGCCGCCCGGATCGCCGGTGGCGGCGGCAGCCGGGCGGTCGATGCCGACCCGGGCCAGCTCCCGCTGGGCCCGGGCGATCTGCTCCGGGGTGTCGGCGAGCAGGGTGACGGGCTTGCCCCAGGGGATCAGCCAGGCCAGGTACGTGGCGAGCTTGCCCTCGCCCTCGAAGTTGTAGGAGCCGGCCACGTGCCCTTCGGCGAAGGCCATACGGCTGCGCAGGTCCACCACCCACTCACCGGCGGCCAGCCGGGCGGCGATCTCCTCGGCGTCCGCGGGCCGGGGCGGGGTGAGGTCGAGGGGTGGGGGGCCCGCGGCGTTGGCCGGGCCCATGTGCGCGTAGTAGGCGGGTACGTCGTCGAGCCCGGCGAGCATGCGGGCGACGAAGGTGTCCACGTCCAGGGTGAGCGCCTCGTTGGTGCTGCGCTCCTTGCCGATCGTCGTCGCGTCCCCCTCGGCCTGGGACGAGGAGCAGAAGCTGCCGAAGCCGTGGGTGGGCAGTACCGGCACCTCGTCGTCCAGCTCGTCGACCAGGCGGTGGGCGGAGGCGTGCTGGGCACGGGCCAGCTGTTCGGTCAGCCTCGGTTCGACCAGGTCCGGGCGGCCCACGGTGCCGATGAGCAGCGAGCCACCGGTGAACGCCGCCACGCCACGTCCGCCCTCGGTGAGGACGTAGGAGGTGTGGTGCGGGGTGTGGCCCGGAGTGGCGATGGCGCGCAGCGCCAGGCCCTCGTCGACCGTCACGGTGTCCCCATCGGCGACGGGGGTGCGGGCGAACGACACGTAGGCCCCGGCCGGGACCAGGTACTGGGCGCCGGTGATACGGGCCAGCTCCAGGCCGCCGGTGACGTAGTCGTTGTGCACATGGGTCTCGGCCACGAAGGCGATGCGCACCCCGCGGCGGGCCGCTGCGGCGATGACCTGGTCGATGTCACGTGGCGGGTCGATGACCACTGCGGCATCGGGCCCGCCGGCCAGGTAGCCACGGTTTCCCAGGCCCTCGAACTCCATGGTGTCGACGAAGAACACGACTCACGACTCCTCTCGAACGTGTACCCCGGGGGGTATCTGCCACTCACCCTAACAGCTATACCCAGGGGGGTATTCCGAGGGAGAAGTGCGCGATCGATCAGGAGCGGGTCGGCAGTCGGACACACCTCAGGGGCCCGACCGAAGAAGTACGGGGTACGGCCGGGCCCCTGAGGTGCTCGTACGGGCGGCGCCATATCGGTGGCGGCCCGAGCCGACGGGTCCGTAGGATCCCGGGCAGGATGGGGCTCGTAGCGCAGTGGTCGTCGCGCCTTCACGGCATGTAGGAGGACGCCGGTTCGAATCCGGCCGGCCCCATCCCGCCCCGACCGAGGGTCCTACAGCGTGGTGACCTCGCCAGCCGGCGGGGGCATGACCGTCACCAGTTCGCCGAAGTCGCTGAGCGCCGCGGAGAGTTCACCGTCCGCGGACTCGGATCCGACCGGGTAAGGCTTGCCCTCCGCGGCCACGTAGAGCGTGTGCTCCTGGCCGTTGGCCATGCCCGTGACGGCGATGACCTTCGTGTCGTCGATCTCGCTCCGCTCGCCCTTGACCGGGTCCGTGAGCTGCGTGGTGGCGAGCGTCTGCAGGGTGTCGAGGTTGCAGAGGATCTTGAGGCCTTCGAGCCCCTCGGAGCCGTCGAGGTCCCGTTCGATCCACTTGCCCTCGAGCTCGTCGGTCTCGGAGGAGGGAGAGGAGGGGCCGCCCGAGTCGGAGGTCAGGTTCTCCAGCATGTTGTCGTCCGGCTTGATCCACGTCGTCCGGTCCGCCTGGACCATGAAGGCGAAACCGCCGCCGTCGTCCGGCAGCTTCATGTCGCCGGTGCAGTTGCCCTGGCGGTCCACCGACAGGTCGGCCTCCTCCACCCCGGTTCTGGCGCCGTCGTCCTTGATCTCGATATGTACGGAGTCCGCCGCCTTGAACGCCGCCGCGGACCGCCGAAGGATCTGTTCCGGATCCAGGTTCACGACGCCGTTGTCATCCGCCGCCACCGCCGCCGTTCCCGCGAAGCCACCGAGGGCCAGCGCCGCCGCGGTAGCCGTGACACCCAGGGTCCTGGCCGCATGTGAGCCCGCCATGAGAAGCCTCCCGTTACCCGATCGGCCCCCCTTTCTCACGTGTCGACCGTATCCGTCACCCATTCGGCCCGCATCCGGGCCGGGCGCCAGGGCCTGGCGGAGTGCCCGGATGGTGCACCCAGCCCGGCCCGGCCGAAGATCGGGCCGTGCCTGAGTCGGACGTGCGCGGCGCGGACCCGCACCGCCTCCGCTCCCTGCACCGCGCCGCAGCCGCGCGGACCACGCAGCTGCCGTGGCGTCACTTCCTGCTGATGTTTCTCGCCCTCCTCGTCGTCTTCGGTCTCGGTATCGGCTTGTACGTGAATGAGCGGCTGACCCGTGAGCGCACCCTGACCGTGGGTGCCGCCGAAGCACGCAACCGCATCGAGGTCGAGGCCACGGTGCACGGCACCGATGCGCAGAAGCGCGAAGTGACGCTGAGGCTCACCGCGGAACCGCAGGGCCTATACGCCGATTCCGACGGAGGCCCCCGCAAGGAACTGAAGATCATCACCAACGCGCCGGACGCGCAGGAACTCACCTTTCCCACGGACGGCACGGCCCGGCTGCGCGACCTCACCCTTCCGCTGCGCCAAGGCACCGTCTCCGACTATCCCTTCGACCGCTACGAGAGCCTGCTCGCGGTCGGCGCGATGCTGGGCGGCGACGAGGTTCCGGTGGTGCTCAACTTCCGTGACCAAAACGCGAACTTCGTCTACGGCACACGCACCACCGGCTACTCCTCGGATGTGGCGCATGTGACCAGCAAGGTGTCCCGCTCCAGATCCACGTTCATCATGGCCTGGTTCATGATGGGCGCGATGTGGGCCATCGCCCTGTCCGTGGTGCTCGCCTGCTGGCTGGTGGTGCGCCAGGGGCGCGGCCTGCTGTGGGCGGCCCTCGGCTGGTTCGCCGCCAGCCTCTTCGCCCTGGTGGGTCTGCGTAATGCCGCTCCTGGCTCACCTCCCAATGGCTGTCTGCTCGACTACGCCGCCTTCTACTGGGCCGAGGCCCTGATCGCGCTCGCCCTGACCCGCCTGGTCTTCCACGGCATCAGCCTGGAACACCGCCTGGGCGGCCCGGCCTCACCGGCCTCCGCGGACGAGACCGCACGCCCGCGGGGGCTGCACCGGCGCCGGGTGCAAGCCGGCAGCAGGGTCCGGCGTCCCCGTCCACGCAGGTGACGGGTATCGCTCGGGCTTCTGCGCGCCTCCCGCTCCCCTACTGGTCCCTGCGGCGGACGCACACGACCGCGATCCCGGCCGCCACGACGATCCACACCCCATAAACCGTCCAGGCCCCGCTTTCGCTCCACCCGAACCGGGCCGCGCTGTAGTTCGGTTCGGCAAGGCGGGACCAGGCCGCGGACGGCAGGGTGTGGCCGAGGAGGGCCGACCAGTAGCGGCCTTCGGTCAGGGCTATCGGCAGGAGCAGCAGGACGGTCACCATCGCGATCAGGGTCGTCGAGGTCTGCCGGATGAGCGCGCCGAGCGCGAAGCCTGCTAGCGCGCAGACCGGGGCGAGGAGCGCGGAGGCGAGCAGGAGCCGGAGCGCACCAGGGTGGTCGAGGCCGATGCCCGCATCGCGTGCGCCGAGGATCGCCTGCGTGCCGAAGAAGGAGGCGGCGGCAAGGAACAGTCCGAAGGCCGTGGTCAGAGCACCGAGCACTGCGGCCTTCGCGGCCATCACCGCACCGCGGTCCGGGACGGCGGCGAAGGTCATGCGCACTGTGCCGGTGCTGTACTCGTTGACGATGGTGAACGCCCCCAGCGCGCCTAGGGCGAGCATCAGGATCATTGCGGCGTTGGTGTTGAAGGCGTGCTGCAGCGGTATGCCGTCGTGGATGAACTGCGCGCGATCGGCCGCGCTCCGCTCCGTCCAGTACTTGTACGTGTCGTAGGCGCCGCCCAGGTTGAAGGCGAGGACGGCCAGGGCCGTGACCCCGTACGCAAGGGGAGTGGAGCGCAAGGAGCGGAGTTTGCTCCACTCGGCGGCCATCAGGTCGAGGAAACGGGGCCGGGGTTCAGGGCGGCTCTCGCTGTCCGGGCCTGCGGTCGGGTTCAGGGATGCGAGCGTCATGACGTCTCCTGGGGTCGGAGTCGGGCGGGGCGGTAGGAGTGCGTGCCGTCACGCACCCGGTATCGCGGCCGTCTCCCTCGCGCCGTACTCGACGCTGTGAGCGGTGAGTTCCATGAACGCCCGCTCCAGCGAGGCGTTCTCGGTGGACAGGTGGTGCAGCAGGATCCGGTGGTCGAGGGCGAGGCGGGCGACCTCGGGCGCCGTCGCTCCGGTGACCTCCAGGCGCTCCCCGTAGGAGGCGACCATCGCGCCCGCTGCCCTGAGCTGGTGGGTGAGCGTGTCGGCCTGGGGTGTACGGACGGTGACGGTGAGCCGGGTGCCTCGGGCGGCGAAGGCCGCAAGCGGTTCGGCGGCGATCAGCTCACCGCGGCCTATGACGATCAGGTCATCGGCGGTGTGTTCCATCTCGGACATCAGATGGCTGGAGACGAAGACGGTGCGGCCCTCGTCTGCGAGTCGCTGGAACAGGTCCCGCACCCACTTCACCCCCTCCGGGTCGAGCCCGTTGAGCGGCTCGTCGAAGAGGAGGACGGGCGGGTCGCCCAGGAGGGCGGCGGCGATGCCGAGTCGCTGCTTCATGCCGAGCGAGTAGCCGCCTATCCGCCGGCCGGCCACCTCGCCCAACCCCACCTCGGCGAGCACCTCGTCGACCCGGCTCCGCGGTATCCGGTTGCTGCGGGCCAGCGCGCCGAGCTGGGCGCGGCCGCTGCGGCCGCCGTGCACATCATGGGCGTCGAGCAGCGAGCCGACATGCCGCAGGCCGCACGGCCATTCGGCGAACGGCCGCCCGTCGACGGTGACCGTGCCCGATGACGGAGCGTGCAGACCGAGGATCATGCGCAGGGTCGTCGACTTGCCCGCGCCGTTCGGCCCGAGGAAGCCCGTGACGCGGCCGGGCCGCACGGTGAATGTCAGGTCGTTCACGGCCGTTTTGCCGCCGTATCGCTTCGTGAGCTCCGTGGCTTCGATCATGCGAATACGGTCCCGCGGGCGGCCCTGCCGCGTCGTCCGGCCGTGGCTGACAATCCCCGGCGCCGGATGTCATCCCAGGTTGTACATCCGTGGGCCGATGTCCGCCGACGGCCGCGTCGATACGATCGCGACATGCTCACGAACTCGGCCGATCCGGCCCCCGCAGCGCCTGGCACTCCTTCCGTGCCCGGCGCGGCAGGCGCGCCCGTGGCCCCGCTGCTGCGGCGTGTTCCGGCAGAGACGTGGGCGGTTGTGCTGTGGTTCGGCACGCTGGTCTTCGCGCTTCTCGACGGGTTCTACCGGCTGCCCGGCGAGGCCACGATGGACCATGCGCCCCTGCCTTCGTTCGAGCCCGGCCTGCTCGGCTGGGTGCTGATCATCGGGATGTCCTGTGCGGTGATCCTCGGCGGCCGGCGGCTTCGTCGCCGCCCCCTGAAGGGATATGCGGTGTTCCTGCTCGGTCCGGCAGGAGCCGCCGGGGCGCTCGGCATGTCCGAGTTCCCCGTCGTGGCGTTCCTCGGCCCGGCGCTCGCCCTGTACTGCCTCGCGCGCGTGCACGGGCGGCGTATCGGTGCCATCGCGGCGTCCTTCGCACTGGCCGTCATCCTGTTCCCGGTGGCCGTCCGGATAGCCGTGCGCGGGAACATCGACACGGCCCAGCTGCTCGCGGTGGTGCTGCTGGTCCTCGTCGCCCTGGTCGTCGGGGACTCTGCACACCAGGCCCGGGCGCACGCCGCGGCGCTACGGGCCCAGGCGGACGCCCAGGCGGTCACGGACGAGCGGTTGCGGATCGCGCGCGAGATGCACGACACCGTGGCACACAGCATCGGCATCATCGCGCTCCAGGCCGGCGCGGCCGCGCGAGTCGTGCACAGTCGGCCGGACCGCGCGGGCGAGGCGATGCGCACCGTGGAGGAGGCCGGCCGGGACACCCTGTCGGGGCTGCGCCGGATGCTCGGCGCTCTGCGCGAGGGCGAACTCGCCCCGTTGCAGGGCCTGTCCGACCTGGACCGCCTGGCCGAGTCGATCTCGGCGGCCGGTGTCCGCGTCGAGTTGGACTGGAAGGGCCACCGGCGCCCGCTGCCGCCGGACATAGACCTGTCCGCGTACCGGATCGTGCAGGAAGCGGTCACCAATGTCGTACGGCATGCGAGGACGGAGGCTTGTGAGGTGCGGGTGGAGTACGGGGAGCGGGAACTGGCGCTGGAGATAACCGACCGGGGGAAGGGCGTGAGCGACTCCAGGAGTCCTGGCGGCTTCGGGCTGACGGGCATACGGGAGCGGGTGGCGCTGCTGAACGGCGAGTTCGGGGCAGGCCCGCGCTCCGGTGGCGGTTTCCGTGTCGCGGCCCGGCTGCCGTTGCCGGCGGGTGAGGTCCGGTGATCCGCGTGGCGCTGGTCGACGACCAGCCCCTCGTGCGGGCCGCCCTGCAGATGGTGATCGAGGCAGCGGAGGATCTGGAGCTGGTCGGCGAGGCGAGCAACGGCGCCGAGGCGGTGCGGCTCGCCGAGGAGGCCGATCCGGATGTGATCGTGATGGACATCCGGATGCCGGAGATGGACGGGATCGAGGCCACGCGGCAGATCGTGGCGGGCACGTCCGCAGCCCAGATCATCGTCCTGACGACCTTCGACGACGACGCCTATGTATACGGCGCGCTCCGGGCTGGTGCGGCGGGTTTCCTGGTCAAGGACATGGCGCTCGAGCAGATCCTCGACGCGGTACGGGTGGTGGCCTCCGGCGACGGACTGCTCGCCCCGGCCGTCACTCGCCGCCTGATCAAGGACTTCGTCTCGCGGTCCGACCTCGCCACGGGGTTCGGCTGCGCCTCGGGAACCGCCGCGGCCTCGGGGGCGCTTCTGGCCCCGGCCAAGGAGCAGCGGTCCGCCCCCGTGCGCGAGCTGCGCGGCATCACCGGCCGTGAGCGTGAGGTACTCACCCTCATCGGCTCGGGCCTGACGAACACGGAGATCGCCGAGAAGCTGCACCTGAGCGTGGCGACGGCCAAGACGTATGTGACCCGGCTGCTGGCCAAACTCGATGCCCGGGACCGGGTACGGCTGGTGATCATGGCGTACGAGGCGGGACTGGTCGGCACCGGAGAGTGAGGAGACGCGGCCACGGCCCGGATAACTTGAACCCGCAACAAACAACCCTCGCACGGAAGGACCCGCATGACGCCCGGCAAGCCCCGCATCCTCTACGTCGCCGATCTCGCCTACCCGGCACGTGGGCGACGCTACGGCGATGAGGACATCGCGCTGACCGCGCGGCTGCGTGAGCACTTCGCTCTGGCGCTGTGCCATCCAATGGACGCCACGGCGCTGATCGGGGGCTTCGACGCGGTCATCGTCCGCAACAGCGGTCCGGTGCTCAACTACCAGGAGGAGTACCGCGTGTTCGGGCATGCCGCGCTCACGCGCGGCATCCCGGTGTACAACACACTCGACGGCCGCGGAGACATGGCCGGCAAGGAGTACCTCCTCGACCTCACCGCCGAGGGTCTGCCCGTGATCCCCACGGCCGACCGCGCGGCGGACACCGGGCTGCTCCCGGCCGCGGAGGCGTACATGGTGAAGCCGAAGCTGGGCGCCGACTCCATCGGGCTGCGCACGGTCCCACCCGGGGAGCTGGCCTCGCTGCCGTACGGGGACGGAATCCTCGTCCAGCCGAAGATCCCGTTCCGCTACGAGGTGTCCTTCTACTTCGTCGACGATGCCTTCCAGTACGCCCTGTACGCACCTGATCCTGAGCGGCGCTGGGAGCTTGTGCCGTATGAACCGACGCCCGCCGACCTGGAGTTCGCCCGGCGCTTCATCGACTGGAACAAGCTGACGCACGGCATTCAGCGGGTGGATGCCTGCCGGGCGCCGGACGGCGAGCTGCTCCTCGTGGAGTTGGAGGACCTCAATCCCTATCTCTCGCTCGACCTTGTCGACGAGGCGACCCGCGGGCGGTTCGTGGCCGCGATGGTCCGGTCGGTGCGGCGGCTGCTCGGAGTCTGATCGGGGTCTGATCGGGATCTGATCGGGGTCTGATCGGAACCTAAGAGGTGCCCGTCGCCGCCCGGACCACCGCCTCACCCAGGGGCAGATTCTCGGCGGACGCTCCTCCGGGGTAGGCCCAGAGGCGGCGGGTGTACGCGTAGGTGAGCCCGGTGGACGGGTCCGCCCAGGCCTCCGCGCCCGCCGCACCGCAGTGGCCGAAGGCATCGGCGCCGAGGTACGGGTAGCGGACCTGCTGGGCCTCGAAGCCGACGAGGAAGTGGCGCTCCTCTCCCGTGACGACATCGCTTCCGGCCGTCGCCGCGCCGGTGAACAGCGCGAGCGTCTCCGGCTTGAGCAGCGCGGGGCCGCCGTCGAGGCCGGTCAGCGCGGCCGCGTACAGGGCGGCGACGCCGCGTGCGTTGCCGACGCCGCCCGCCGAGGCGGGGCCGTTGGCGCGTATGAGGCGGGAGTTGCCGTAGGTGGGGAGGTCGGGGGTGCCGTCGATGTTGAAGGCGAGGTGCATCGCCTGCGAAGGAACCTGCCGACCCAGCTCGGCGGCCTGTTCCGGCGTCGGGCGCATCGGCAGTATGTCGCGCGTGCGGGCTTCGAGTCCGGCGGGCAGGCCCAAATGGAAGTCGAGGCCGTAGGGGGCGCGCAGCCGCTCCTCGTACTGCTCCTGCAGGCTGCGGCCGGTGACCCGGCGCACCACCTCGCCGATGAGCGCGCCGATGGTGAAGGCGTGGTAGCCGTAGGCGGTGCCGGACTGCCACAGCGGGATCTGTGCCGCCAGGCGGGCAGCGAGCGCCGGCTCGTCGGCCAGTTCCTCGATGCTCGCGCCGCCCGGGACCCCGACCAGGCCTGCGCGGTGCTGGAGCAGACCGCGCAGGGTGAGCCCGCCCTTGCCCTGCTGGGCGAACTCTGGCCAGTAGTGGGCGACTTCGCGGTCCAGGTCGAGTGTGCCGTCCTGGACGAGCAGTGCGATGACGAGATGGGCCGCGCCCTTGGTCACGGAGTACAGGGGCGCCAGTTCGTCGCCGGTCTCCTGCGCCTCGGTCGCCGCCCAGAGGTCGACGACCCGCCGCCCGTCCCGGTAGGCGACGAGCTGCGCCCCGGTGTCGGCGGGCTCGCGTGCCACGACGTCGGCGAACTCCTCCCGTACGGCCTCGAATCCGTTCGCGACCTCGCCCGCCACATGCGCGTGCGCCATGTCATCCCCCTGCTGTTCGCTGCTGACCGGCCTGTAGGTGATCAACTGGCAGGCAGCCGACGGCATTCCCGCGAGGGCCAGTTGAACGAAAGCCCCTCCTCGCCGGACCGCGCTCGCGGCGGCAGGCGTCAGACCTCGCCGGGGCCCGATTCGATCGGCCGGATGAGCACCGGATAGAAGGGCGCGCCCTCGGGCTGCGGGCACTCGGTGATCTTCTCGGCGATCTCGGTGACGCGCTCGACGGATTCGCAGTCGAGCACCCAGTAGCCGGCGAGCAGCTCCTTCGTCTCGCTGTGCGGACCGTCGGTGATGACGACCCGGCCGTCCGCGCCTCGGAGGACGGAGCGCTGCTGGGCGGGCGAGGTGAGGCCCTGGCCGTCGACCATCTCGCCGGACTGGGCGAGGTCGTTGTTGAGGTCGGACATGAAGGCGTACATCGCCTGTACGTCCTTCTCGCTCCAGGCCGGGCTGTGCTCGTTCGCCTTTCCGCTCATGGCGTCGTAGTCGGCCTTCGATCCCTGCACCATCACGAGGTACTTCATGAGCCCACTCCTTGTTCCGTGCCGCCCGCCCGGTCGCCGGGCGGCATTCACAGGAGACGTCGGAGCGGGCGGGCATCTCTCGGCAACCCGCCGCAAAGTCCTCAGGAATTTGCTACGTGGGGTCCTCTGGCCGCCAGTCGGCCTGCTCCTCGGTCTCCCGCCTGGCCACGGGTTCACGCTCGGCCCCGGCCTCCCCCTCGGCCCCGCTCTCGCGCCCGGTCCCGGTGTCGACCGCGGTGTCCGTACGGTCGGGGTTAGCCGAACAGCGCGGATTGCGGCAGGGACCTGCTGCATAGCCGGGTACATAGGCGCCGAGCACCTTGCGGGCCCTGACCACCGTGTCCACGGGCTCCTTGCAGACCGGGCAGATGTCGCTCTCGCGATGTGCGCCGATCCTCCGCGCCGTCTCACCATGAGCGCGGGCCGCGGGGGTGCGCTCATCTCGTCCGGACATATTTCCAAGGTATTCCCCGTCATGGAGTACGGCCAGGGGGCCGGAAAACACCGAGAGGAACCTCAAGATCCGCCCACGCGTTAAGCACGTCAGGAACGAGACACACCAGCACCACGAGACATCAGCACCACGAGGCACCAACACCACGAGGACGGGAGAAAGACCATGGCAGGGTTCCTGGACCGGGCCAAGGAGCAGGCCCAGCGCGGGCTCACCCAGGGCAAGCAGAAGCTCGACGAGGTGCAGGCCCAGCGCGCGGGCGCGGACCTCCTCAAGAAGCTCGGCGCCGCCTATTACGCGGAGCAGCGGGGCAGCGGCAGCCCGCAGGCCACCCAGCAGGCGCTGCAGGCGGTCGAGGCGCATGTCGCGACGCATGGGGATGCGTTCCTGCGCGACTGACTCGTTCGGCTCGCTCACGGTTCGAACGGGTCGCCCTCGTCCTGCGGTTCCGGTACAAGCGTCCGCTATGGGCAGGACGCAGCCGGGCGCTTCTGCCGCATGCACCACGAGGAGGGCGGCATGGCCCCACCCATGTCCGCGAGCCGTCTGCTGGACGCTTTGAGGGACGAAGGACTCACGGTCGTCGAGGTCGGCGACTGGCGCCACCACAACCGCAACCACAAGGGGCCCTGGGGCCCGGTGCACGGGGTGATGGTCCACCACACCGTGACGCGGGGCAGCGAGCACACCGTGCGGCTCTGCCGCGACGGGTACGCCGGGCTCCCCGGGCCGCTGTGCCACGGCGTGATCACCAAGGACGGCCGGGTCCATCTGGTCGGCCACGGCCGCGCCAACCACGCGGGGCTCGGCGACGACGATGTGCTGCGCGCGGTCATCGCCGAGAAGGGCCTGCCGCCGGACAATGAGGCCAACACCGACGGCAACCGTCATTTCTACGGATTCGAGTGCGAGAATCTGGGGGACGGTGACGACCCTTGGCCCGGGGTCCAGCTGGAGGCGATCGAGCGCGCGGCCGCGGCGATCTGCCGCCACCACCGGTGGACGGCACGGTCCGTGATCGGGCACCTCGAATGGCAGCCGGGCAAGATCGATCCGCGCGGTTTCACGATGCGCGCCATGCGGGAGCGTATCGACGCACGTCTGAAGTGACCCGGGGGATCCCCTGCCCCGGCCGGCCCGGGGGCGTCCGAGTCCACACGTCCCCGGGCCGACCGGCCTCCCACCGGCGCCGCGTCACGCCCGACCGGCGACAATGTCCAGGTGACCGTCCCCGATCTCGCCGCCCTGCGGCCGCGGCTGCCCTCCCCGCTGCAGCCGCTGGCCGACGAGCGTTTCGCCCGCCACGGCGTCACGCTGCTGCTCAAGCGCGACGATCTGATCCACGAGGCGCTCCCCGGCAACAAGTGGCGCAAGCTCGCCCTGAACCTGCAGGCCGCCCAGGGCCGCCCGCTGCTCACCTTCGGCGGCGCCTACTCCAACCATCTGCGCGCGGTCGCCGCCGCGGGCCGGCTGTTCGGTTTCCCCACGATCGGCGTCGTACGGGGCGAGGAACTGGCCGACCGCCCCCTCAACCCCTCCCTGTCCCGATGTGCTGCCGACGGCATGCGTCTGGTCTTCGTCGACAGATCGACTTACCGCCTCAAGCACGAGCCCGGGACCGCCGCCCGCATCCTGGCGCAAGCGCAAGCGCAGACGGAAGCGCAGACGCAGGCGGAAGCGCAGACGCAGGCGGAAGCGCAGGCACAGGCGGAAGTGCCCGAGAGCTACGCCGTCCCGGAGGGCGGCTCCAACGCCCTCGCCGTAAGAGGCTGCACGGACCTGGGCCGCGAGCTGCACGACGAGGCCGATGTGGTGGCCGTCGCCTGCGGTACGGGCGGCACCCTCGCGGGCCTCGCCGCCGGCCTCGCCCCGGGCAGCAGCGCGCTGGGCATCCCGGTACTCAAGGGCGGTTTCCTGGCTGCCGAGATACGCCGGCTGCAGACCGAGGCCTTCGGCGCCCCGACCCCGAACTGGCGCCTCGACGACCGCTTCCACGCCGGCGGATACGCCCGTACGACACCCGGGCTCGAGGCGTTCGCGCAGGATTTCGAAGAGCGCCACGCACTGCCCGTGGAACGTCTCTATGTCGCCAAATTGCTGTACGGCCTGCACACGCTCACCGAGGAGGGCGCCTTCCCGCCCGGCACCCGCCTCGCCGCCGTGATCACCGGCAGCCCGGGCCCGGAAACCACCCACGGCTCAAAGGCCACGGACCGCGCCACCCACTGAAGCCCCCGCTACTCCTCCCGATAAGCCGCCGCCTCCTCCAGATCCAGCCGCCTCAGCAGCGTCCGCAGCATCTCGTCGTCGATCCGCCGTGCGTCCCGCAGCAGTACGAAGACCTCCCGCTCGGCGTCGATCATCTCGCCCGCGAGGCGTCGGTAGGTCTCGTCGGCGGACTCCCCCGTCACCGGGTTCACCGTGCCGAGCCGCTCCCACACGGCGTTGCGCCGCCGCTGGAGGACCGCCCGCAGCCGGTCGACCAGCGGGTCGGGCAGGGCGTTGCGCTCGTCGGCGAGCAGTATGTCGAGCCGTTCCTGCGCGGCCCGCGAGGCCTCGCTCTGCGCCTGCGCCTCGGCCAGGGTCTCGGCCCGCACATCCCGCCCGGGCAGCTTCAGGACCTTGATCAGTGCGGGCAGGCTCAGCCCCTGCACGACCAGCGTCCCGATCACGGTTGTGAAGGTCAGAAAGAGCACGAGGTTCCGCCCGGGGAACGGCGAGCCGTCGTCCAGGTGGTGCGGGATCGAGAACGCGATGGCCAGCGAGACCACCCCGCGCATCCCCGCCCAGCCCACGACCAGGGGCCCCTGCCAGCCGATGTCCGTCTCCCGCTCGCGGATCCGGGGGGACAGCCACTGCGGCAGGAAGGTCGCCGGGTACACCCACACGAACCGGGCGAGGACCACGACCACGAAGACGGCCACCGCGTACCAGGCTGCGGTGATCCCCTCGTAGGCCCCGAGTTCCCGCAGGACGACCGGCAGTTGCAGGCCGATGAGCGCGAAGACGGCGGACTCCAGGAGGAACGCGACCATCTTCCAGACCGCCGCCTCCTGCAGCCGGGTCGCGAAGTCGACCTGCCAGGAGCGGTGCCCGAGATACAGCGCGACCACGACCACGGCGAGCACCCCCGAGGCGTGCACCTCCTCGGCCGCCGCATAGGCGACGAAGGGGATGAGCAGCGAGAGTGTGTTCTGGAGCAGCGCCTCCTTGAGCCGCGTGCGCAGCCAGTGCAGCGGGACCATCAGCACCAGGCCGACGCCGACCCCGCCCAGCGCCGCGACCGCGAACTCGGTGATGCCGCCCGCCCAGCCGATGCCCTCACCGACCGTGGCGGCGATGGCCACCTTGTACGCGGTGATGGCGGTGGCGTCGTTCACCAGGGACTCGCCCTGCAGGATCGTGGTGATCCGCGAGGGCAGCCCCACCCGCCGGGCGATCGCGGTCGCCGCCACCGCGTCGGGCGGCGCGATCACCGCACCGAGCACCAGGGCGGCCGTGAGCGGCAGATCCGGAACGATCAGATGAACGGCGTATCCGACGGCCAGCGTCGCGAAGAGCACATATCCCACCGAGAGCAGCAGGACGGGCCGCCAGTTGGCCCGCAGATCCAGATAGGAGCTCTCCACCCCGGCCGTGTAGAGCAGCGGCGGCAGGATGAGCGGCAGGACGATGTGCGGATCGAGTTCGTACGCGGGTACGCCGGGCAGATACGAGACGGCGAGGCCGACCGCGACCAGGAGCAGGGGTGCGGGCACCGGCGTGCGGCGCGCGAACCCGGCGACCGCGGCGCTGCCCGCGACCAGAGTGAGCAGTGGCAAGACATCCATCGCGTTCCCCGTGCCCGTCCTTGTTCCCGGCTGCCCGATGATCCGCGTTCCCCGGCTGCGCGATGATCCGCGTTCTCCGGCTGCGCGATGATCCACGTCGTACGCTGCAATCATGAACGAGTGCACGCACGTCGAGCGGCTGCCCCACCCGGAACCGGCGGCCCTGACCGCCACCTGCCCGGACTGCGAGACGGCCGGCAGCCACCCCGTGCAGCTGCGGCTCTGTCTGACCTGCGGGCATGTGGGCTGCTGCGATTCGTCCCCGTTCCAGCACGGCACCCGCCACTTCAAGGAGACCGGGCACCCGGTGATGCGCACGTTCGAACCCGGCGAGAACTGGCGCTGGTGCTTTGTCGACGGCTCGATCGTCTAGGACCTGTCCGGACAGCGGGCCGCAGCCGCGAACGCCGGGACAGGAAAGCACCCGCAGCGGGCGCACGCGGGCGGGATTCGGCGGCGCGAGGCGCGGGTACGTCAATCCGGCGCGCTCCGTTGGCATTTGGGCCCGCAGACCCCTAGCCACTGTCCGCACACATGGGGTTACCATGAGTGACGCCAAGGAGTCTCAAGCGCAGGATCCCCCGGGACAGGGAGCCTCGGAGCACGATAGCGTCACCGCTGGACCACGCGGCGCGTTATCCACGCGACGCCGTGTAGTCGTCCGCCGCCCGTCGGCGGGCCGATGAGCCCGAAGACGCAGGCCGTCCGGCAGACCGGATGCGGCAGGCGTCCTCGGCCCGACATGTTCGAACACCTTGGAGGTGAGGGTGTCCCAGATCGCAGGCGAGCCCGCGGCCCAGGACTTCGTCGAAGTCCGGCTTCCGGCTGCCGGTGCCTACCTGTCCGTGCTGCGCACCGCCACGGCCGGACTCGCGGCACGTTTGGACTTCACTCTCGACGAGATCGAGGACTTGCGGATCGCGGTCGACGAGGCCTGCGCGATCCTGCTCCAGCAGGCCGTGCCCGGCTCCGTGCTGAGCTGCGTCTTCCGGCTCGTCGACGACTCACTCGAGGTCACGGTCTCGGCCCCCACGACCGACGGACGCGCCCCCGCGAGGGACACCTTCGCGTGGACGGTGCTCTCGGCGCTCGCGGGCAAGGTCGAATCCACGGTGGACGACGACAAGAACGTCGCCATCAGCCTGTACAAACAGCGCGGCGCGGGACCCGGGCCGGCGTGAGGGACGGGGACGGGCCGGTGCGAGGCGACAAACGTGGCGCATGGGGTCTGCCATCCGATGGCAGCGAATCCGGCGCGGCCACCGACGACAGGGTCGGCCCCGCCGGGGCCCGCGGCACGGGCCTTCCCGAGCAGCAGGCCCGGCCGCACCCGGAAGCGGAGGAGACTCCGCAGACAGAACAGCAGGCGAGCGACAGGGGCGAGCGCGGTGCGCTCTTCGGCCAGGCCGGGCACGGGCCGGGGACACCTCCCGGCGGCAGCCGGGGGAGGGCGGGACACATGACTGGGCACGATCCGCAGGACCGCAGCGGCGCGCGGGCGATGTTCGTCGAGTTGCGCAAGCTGCCCGCCGACAGTCCCGAGTACGCGGAGCTGCGCAACCGCCTGGTCCGGATGCACCTCCCGCTGGTGGAGCACCTGGCCAGGCGCTTCCGCAACCGTGGCGAGCCCCTCGACGACCTCACCCAGGTCGCCACGATCGGCCTGATCAAATCGGTGGACCGCTTCGACCCCGAGCGGGGCGTCGAGTTCTCCACGTACGCGACGCCGACCGTCGTCGGCGAGATCAAGCGGCACTTCCGTGACAAGGGATGGGCCGTCCGCGTACCGCGTCGTCTGCAGGAACTGCGTCTGTCGCTGACCACGGCGACGGCCGAGCTCTCCCAGCAGCACGGACGCTCCCCCACGGTCCATGAGCTGGCGGAGCGCCTCGCGATCTCCGAGGAGGAGGTCCTGGAGGGCCTGGAGTCGGCCAACGCATACTCCACGCTCTCCCTGGACGTGCCCGACACCGACGACGAGTCGCCGGCGGTCGCCGACACGCTCGGTGCGGAGGACGAGGCGCTGGAGGGCGTCGAGTACCGCGAATCCCTCAAGCCGCTGCTCGAGGACCTCCCGCCCCGCGAGAAGCGCATCCTGCTGCTGCGCTTCTTCGGGAACATGACCCAGTCCCAGATCGCCCAGGAGGTGGGCATCTCCCAGATGCACGTCTCCCGGCTGCTGGCCCGCACGCTGGCGCAGCTGCGGGAGCGGCTTCTGGTGGAGGAGTAGGCCCCCGCGCCGCACGGGCCTGCTCCCGCACCCGCGCCCCCACCACGCAGCTGGCGATCGGTGGCCCGCGCAACGTTCCGGCTGCCCGCCGGGGGGGTGCCGCTGTGCCCACCCTTCCCCAAGCTCTCAACTCCTTCCCCAAGCTCTCGGCTTCGCTCGAGCAGGGGAGACCCCACTGAGCAGGGGAGACCCCACTCGCCCTGCGGCACGACTGCCCACAGTCGGGTGAAGAGTAGGGGTGGACCCGGCCTGCGGTAAGGCCGCCCACAGCTGGGTGGGAGAGCGGGCCGCACGACTCCCCCACACCCAAGGGGGAGGGGTGAGGCACCCGTCCCGGGGTTCAGGGCTGCTTCGGGCCGATGCCCAGGGCCTGTGTGGTCGTCGGGTTGATCAGGAGGATCAGGGACGCGACCGCGACGACGGCGAGGGCGATGCCCGCCGGAATGGCGATGCTGTCGGCCTGCAGCAGCTGCCACGCGACCGGGAGCGCCAGGATCTGGGTGATGATCGCCGGCCCCCGGCTCCAGCTGCGCAGCCGCAGCAGCCCCCGCGCCGCAGACAGCGGAATCGCGGCCAGCACGATCAGGGTGACTCCCCCGGTCTCGGCCTGCGTCACATCGTCGACCGTGCCGCTGAGCCCCTGCATCAGCATCCACACGCCGAGGGCGAGCAGCGCGGCTCCCTCGGCCGCGGCGAGCCCCGCGGCCACGGTCACACGCGGAGGGCGCTCTACGGACGTCTCGGACCCGGCGGTCTGCTCACTGCTCACCCTTGCAGGGTAACGGGCCCTCCACCCCGGCCCGCCGCACCCGCCCCCTGTCCCCCGCCCCCTTGCCTCACCCCTCCCCCACCACCCCTCCCGGCCACCGCTCCCGGCCACCCCTGGGTATGGGCGAGATCAACCGCCCTGGGTACGCTTCCCGCATGCGCGCACTCCTCGTGGTCAACCCGGCAGCAACCACCACCAGTGCCCGCACGCGCGACGTACTGATCCACGCCCTCGCCAGCGAGATGAAACTCGAGGTCGTGACCACGGAGTACCGCGGCCACGCCCGCGACCTCGGCAGGCGGGCCGCGGAGGGCGGGAACGTGGAACTGGTCGTCGCCCTCGGCGGCGACGGCACCGTGAACGAGGTCGTCAACGGCCTGCTGCACGAAGGTCCCCGCCCCGAGAGCCTGCCGGGCCTCGCGGTCGTCCCCGGTGGCTCCACCAATGTCTTCGCCCGCGCCCTCGGCCTCCCGAACGACCCGGTCGAGGCCACCGGCGCTCTCCTCGACGCCCTGCGCACGGGCAGTCACCGCACCGTCGGCCTCGGCCTCGCCTCCGGCACGGAGGGCAGCGAGGACGAGGGTGTCCCGGCACGCTGGTTCACGTTCTGTGCCGGGCTCGGCTTCGACGCGAGTGTCATCGGCCGGGTCGAACAGCAGCGGGAACGCGGCAAGCGCTCCACCCACGCGCTGTACGTGCGCCAGATGGTCCGCCAGTTCCTCGGCGAGTCGAACCGCCGGCACGGCACGATCACGCTCAGCCGCCCCGGCGCGGACCCCGTCAGGGATCTTGTGCTGTCGATAGTCTGCAACACCTCCCCCTGGACCTACCTGGGCAATCGGCCCGTCTACGCGTCTCCGCGGGCGTCCTTCGACACCGGTCTCGACGTGCTCGGCCTGAGCAAGCTGTCGACGCCCGCGATGGCCCGGTATGCCACCCAGCTGCTCACCTCGTCCCCCGAGCGCGGCCCGCACGGCAAGCACGCCGAACTGCTGCACGATCTGACGGACTTCACCTTGCAATCCAAGGTTCCGCTCCCCCTTCAGATGGACGGTGACCACTTGGGGCTGCGTACGAGCGTCACCTTCACAGGCGTTCGCCGTGCACTGCGTGTGATTGTGTGAGTGGAAGGGCCCAAAGTCCTTTCACTCGAACGTTTAGACCAGGATCCACCCCATGGAAGTACGGCTGTGAGCTAGCCGACACCGAGGAATCAAAAAAAACTTTCCGGAAGGGGTTGTATCCGCCGTCGAGGTTTGCGAATCTCTTCTTGGCGCTCGACGCGGCTCGCACCACCAGCCCCACAGAGAGCCGAACCCCCTCCTCTTCTCACAGGACCTCCACCAGGAAACTGGCCAGGGCCCTTCCGTTGCGGAGGGATTCGTGAAAGCGTTCACATTCACAAGCAACCTGCCAAGAGCACTACCTAGGAGATGGAGCAGCCATGGACTGGCGTCACAACGCCGTTTGCCGCGAGGAAGACCCCGAGCTGTTCTTCCCCATCGGCAACACCGGTCCTGCGCTGCTGCAGATCGAGGAAGCCAAGGCCGTCTGCCGTCGCTGCCCCGTCATGGAGCAGTGCCTGCAGTGGGCGCTCGAGTCCGGCCAGGACTCCGGCGTCTGGGGTGGCCTCAGCGAGGACGAGCGCCGCGCGATGAAGCGCCGCGCCGCCCGCAACCGAGCCCGTCAGGCCTCCGCCTGACACTCCGCCCCGCACGGACCTGAGCCCGGCGGCGCGTACACCGCGTACGCACTCCCCCGCCCCCGAGCCGCAGCGCGCAGCACCCTCAGTGCGCCCCCACCGCCTCAGTGGGAGGTTCCTCTCGGAGCCGCATGAAGCTTTGAGCCCCCGACCGACCGGTCGGGGGCTTACTGCTGTCCGCCCTGCGCAGCCGAGCTGTCCGTCCCGCGCAGCCGAGCCCCGCACCGGTGGCGCTCCCCCGCCGACTCCTGCCTGCCGACGCGCGCTCGCCTACCGCTGCGCCCTTGCCTACCGCTGCGCGCTCACCGGAATGTCGAGGAGCACCTGCGTCCCCCGCTCCGGTGCGGGCCGCATGTCGAAGGTCCCTCCGAGCTCGCCCTCGACCAGGGTGCGCACGATCTGCAGACCGAGGTTGCCGGCGCGCTGGGCGTCGAAGTCCTCGGGCAGGCCGATGCCGTCGTCCTGGACCGTGATCAGCAGGCGGGCCTCCTTGCTGGTGCCGCCGCGGACCGCGGAGACCTCCACCGTGCCGTGCTCGCCTTCGCGGAAGCCGTGCTCCAGCGCGTTCTGCAGGACTTCGGTGAGCACCATCGAGAGCGGGGTGGCCACCTCCGCGTCGAGGATGCCGAAGTGCCCGGTGCGCCGGCCGGTGACCTTGCCCGGGGAGATCTCGGCGACCATCGCGAGCACCCGGTCGGCGATCTCGTCGAACTCGACGCGCTCGTCGAGGTTCTGGGACAGCGTCTCATGGACGATGGCGATCGAGCCGACCCTGCGCACCGCCTCCTCCAGCGCCTCCCGGCCGCGCTGCGACTCGATCCGGCGGGCCTGCAGCCGCAGCAGGGCGGCCACCGTCTGGAGGTTGTTCTTCACCCGGTGGTGGATCTCCCGGATGGTGGCGTCCTTGGTGATCAACTCGCGTTCGCGGCGGCGCAGTTCGGTGACGTCCCGCAGCAGCACGAGCGAGCCGATCCGGGTGCCCTTCGGCTTGAGGGGGATGGCGCGGAGCTGGATCACGCAGTCGGTGCCCTCGACCTCGGTCTCCCGCGGTGCCCAGCCGCTGGCCAGCTTGACCAGCGCCTCGTCGACGGGTCCGCGCGAGGGGGCGAGCTCTGCGGTGGCCTTGCCCAGGTGGTGGCCGACGAGGTCGGCGGCGAGGCCGAGCCGGTGGTACGCGGAGAGGGCGTTCGGCGAGGCGTACTGGACGATGCCGTCGGCGTCGAGCCGGATCAGCCCGTCGCCGACGCGCGGTGAGGCGTCCATGTCGACCTGCTGCCCGGGGAACGGGAAGGCCCCGGCCTCGATCATCTGCGCGAGATCCGAGGCGCTCTGCAGATACGTGAGCTCCAGGCGGCTCGGGGTGCGTACGGTCAGCAGGTTGGTGTTGCGCGCGATGACACCGAGCACCCGGCCCTGTCTGCGTACGGGGATGGACTCGACCCGGACCGGGACCTCCTCGCGCCATTCCGGATCGCCCTCGCGCACGATCCGGCCCTCGTCGAGCGCCGCGTCCAGCATCGGGCGGCGGCCGCGCGGCACCAGATGGCCGACCATGTCGTCCTGGTACGAGGTGGGGCCGGTGTTGGGGCGCATCTGGGCCACGGACACATAGCGCGTGCCGTCGAGTGTGGGCACCCACAGGACGAGGTCGGCGAAGGAGAGGTCGGAGAGCAGCTGCCACTCCGAGACCAGCAGATGCAGCCACTCGAGGTCACTGTCCCCGAGGGCGGTGTGCTGGCGTACGAGATCGTTCATGGAGGGCACGTGGCCGAGCGTACCCACACCCGCGGGCCGCGGCGCTGGGAGGGACCCTCAGCCCTCCCGGCACCGCAGCCCGGAGTTGCATCGGTCATCGGGCGTGCGGGCCCGGGGACCGAGTGGGGGGCGCGAGCGCGGTCAGGGCAGAGAGCGCCGCACCCCACTCCGCTCTTCTGTGCGGGAAGAGCGGAAGTTCATTGTTCACCACCTGCGTGGCGGCCTGCTCCCGCATTGTGGACTAGACCATTCTCGGATGTCCATGCGTCGGCAGCGGTTCGTTCCTGTCGATTCTCCCAGTGTCTACCCGCTGGTAAAAGTTCATGCCTGCGAGGGAAGTCTCGGTTCGGTACCGGATCGGACGGATCAGATGGTCTCCGTGACCTTGGCCAGGGCGCGCGGGGCGTCCGGGTCCTGGCCTCGGGCGATGGTGACCTCGTAGGCGAGGAGCTGGAGGGGAAGGATCTCCAGGACGGGCTGCAGCTCCTCCGGGAGGTCCCGGGTGGGCAGTTCGAAACCGCCCGAGGCGGCGGCGACCTGGCGGCCGGGCCCGATGACGACGAGGTCCGCTCCGCGGCCGCGGAGCCGGTCGAGCACGGGCTGCAGCGCCTCGCCACCCTTGCCGTCCGGGACGACCGCGATGACCGGGGAGATGTTGTCGACCATCGCGAGCGGCCCGTGCAACAGGTCCGCCCCGGAGTACGCGAGGGCGGGGATGTAGCTGGTCTCCATCAGTTTCAGCGCGGCCTCCTTCGCGGTCGGATAGCCGTAGCCGCGCGAGGTGATGACCATGCGCTCGGCGAAGCGGTAGCGGGCGGCCAGCTGCTTCACCTCGTCCCCGCGGGCGAGGAGGCCGGCGGCCAGGTCCGGCAGCCGGGCGGCCTCGGTGCCCGCACCGCCGCGCAGCCCCTCGACAAGGAGATGGAGGCTGAGCAGGGAGGCCGTGTAGGTCTTCGTCGCGGGGAGCGCCCTCTCGGGTCCGGCGAGGATGTCGATGTGGTGCTCGGAGAGCGCGGCCAGCGGGGAGTCGGGGTTGTTGGTCACGGCGAGCGTGATCGCACCGGCTTCGCGGGCGGCCTTCGTGGAGTCGAGCAGATCGGGTGAGCCGCCGGACTGGCTGACCGCGATCACGAGGACATCGCGCAGGTCGGGGCGGGCGCCGTAGGCCGTGGTGGTCGACATGGAGGCGAGGCCGCAGGGCAGGCCCAGACGGATCTCGAGCAGGTACTTCGCGTACAGGGCGGCGTGGTCGGAGGTGCCGCGGGCGGTGAGCAGGACGAAGCGGGGGGCGCGGGCGGCGATCCGCCCGGCGACGGCGCGGATCTTCGGTGCCCCCTGCTCCAGGATCCGGCGGAGGACGGCGGGCTGCTCCGCCATCTCGGCTGCCATGATCCGGCCCGCCTGATCACTGAGAGGCGACATGGGTGGCTACCTTCCCGGGTTGACCTGACCTCAGTCTCCCCCTGGGAGCGCCGGGGCGCCGCTCCGCGCACGGGCGGAGCAGTTCCGGGGGCAGGGCGGGCCCCGCTCTGTTAGATTGGTCTATACCACGAAACGTCTTCTCTCACCCACCGTCCAACTCTCCAGATCGGCAGGCCCAGCGTGGAAGTTGTCATCGTCAAGGACGCCAAGGCAGGCGGCGAGCTGATCGCGGGGGCCATCGTGGACCTCCTGGCCCGCAAGCCCGACGCGCTGCTCGGCGTGGCCACCGGCTCCACCCCGCTGCCCGTCTACGACGCACTGCTCGCCCGGGTGGGCGCCGGTGCGGTGGACGCCTCCAGGGCCCGCATCTGCCAGCTCGACGAGTACGTGGGACTGCCCGCCGGGCACCCCGAGTCGTACCGGGCGACCGTGCTGCGCCAGGTCGTCGAGCCGCTCGGGCTGCCCGCCGGCCAGTTCATGGGGCCCGACGGCAGCGCGGAGGACGTCCAGGCGGCCTGCGATGCCTACGACGCGGCGCTGGCCTCGGCCGGCGGGGTGGATCTGCAGATCCTCGGCATCGGGACCGACGGCCACATCGGCTTCAACGAGCCCTGCTCCTCGCTCGCCTCGCGTACGCGGATCAAGACGCTGACCGAGCAGACCCGGATCGACAACGCGCGCTTCTTCGACGACGACATCGACCAGGTGCCGCACCACGTGATCACCCAGGGCATCGGCACCATCCTCGATGCGCGGCACCTCGTGCTGCTCGCGACCGGCGAGGGCAAGGCGGAGGCGGTGGCGCAGACCGTCGAGGGGCCGGTCGCCTCCCTCGTGCCGGCCTCGGCGCTGCAGCTGCACCGGCACGCGACGGTCGTGGTCGACGAGGCCGCCGCCTCCAAGCTCAAGCTGGCGGACTACTTCCGCCACACCTTCGCCAACAAGCCGTCCTGGCAGGGGATCTGAGGGACCGCACCCCCTGAGGGGCCGCCCTCAGACCGGCTTGCGCCAGACGGAGATGTGCTTCGCGGAGTCCTGGGTGAACGGCGTGCCGTCCCAGTCCGCGAGGCGCCGCTCCGGCTCCAGACCGGCCAGCTTCGCCATCAGGTCCAGTTCGGCCGGCCAGGCGTACCGGTGGCGGGAGTTCTCGCGCCGGTAGCGGCCGTTCTCCCCGTCGCGCGTGAGGTGGTGCGAGGTGAGGACCTGTTCGACGAGGTCGAAGGTGTCGAAGCCCAGGTGGCGCTCGGAGACGTCGAAGGGCACGGCGACCTGGCCGGGCGGCAGCAACCGCAGGGGCGGTACGCCGAGTTCGATGACGAAGCGGCCGCCGGGCGCGAGGTGGCGGGCCGCGTTGCGGAAGCACTCGACCTGCTCGTCCTGTGTGAGCAGGTTCGAGATCGTGTTGTACACGAGATAGACCAGGGCGAATTCACCGGGCACGCGGGTGGTGGCCATGTCCCCGATGGTCACCGGGAGCCGCTCCGCGTCCACCTTGCGGCGCAGCACCGCCGCCATCGGCTCGGACAGCTCGATGCCCGCCACCGGTACGCCGCGCTCGCGCAGCGGGACGCCGACGCGTCCCGTACCGATGGCGAATTCCAGCGCCCGGCCGTCTCCGGCGAGTTCGGCGAGGAAGTCGAGGGCCGGTCCGAGTGCGGCGGCCGAGGAGGATTCGGCCTCCTCGGCGTCGTAGCGTTCGGCCATGGCCTGGGTCCACAGTTCGCTGCTCGTCACAGCAGAACACTCTGCCGTCGGGCGGGTGACCGTGTCGACGCGGTTTTCCGAGGACGGGAACGGCCCTGGCGTGGGGAATCCCCGTACCAGGGCCGTCCGGTGCGTGTCCGGCGGACGGAATCAGTGACCGGAACCCGCCGTCTTCGGCAGCTCCGCCTTGACGCCCGGGTCGCCCGCGTCCGCCGTGTAGTCGGCGGGGCTCGTCTCGTCGACGCCCTCCGGGGCCTTGGCCGCGCGGAGGACGAAGGTCAGGACGATCGTGACGACCGCGTTGAGCACGAAGGCCGTCAGGCCGATGTAGCCCATCTCGCCGATGCCCGGGATGTTCGCCTGCGAGCCGGCGAAGTGCTTCTGCGTCGGCGAGGAGACGTTGTACGCCGCGATCGTGCCGTAGAGCATGCCGACCGCCCAGCCGGCGAGCAGTGCCCAGCGGTGGAACCAGCGCGTGAACAGGCCGCCGACCAGGGCCGGGAAGGTCTGCACGATCCAGATGCCGCCGAGCAGCTGGAAGTTGATCGCGACCGTCTTGTCCATGCCGAGGACGAAGATCAACGCGCCCACCTTCACGAGCAGCGAGACCAGCTTGGAGACCTTGGTCTCCTGTGCGGCCGTGGCGTCCGGCCTGATGAAGTCCTTGTAGATGTTGCGCGTGAACAGGTTGGCCGCCGCGATGGACATGATCGCCGCCGGGACCAGCGCGCCGATGCCGATCGCCGCGAAGGCGACGCCCGCGAACCAGTCCGGGAACATGGTCTCGAAGAGCTGCGGAATGGCCAGCTGGCCGTTCTCCACCGTGATGCCGGCGGCGATCGCCATGAAGCCGAGCAGCGCGAGCAGACCCAGCATCACCGAATACAGCGGCAGGATCGTGGTGTTGCGGCGGATCACCTCGCGGCTCCTGGAGGAGAGCGTCGCGGTGATCGAGTGCGGGTACATGAACAGCGCGAGCGCCGAACCGAACGCGAGGGTGGCGTACGCCCAGTGGGAGGCCTCGCCGGGAATCAGCGAGCCCTTGCCGGTCTCGGCGAACTTCTCGCTCGCCGAGCTGAAGATGTCGTCGAAGCCGCCGAGCTTGATCGGGATGTAGATGATCGCGACGGCGATCACGATGTAGATCAGCGTGTCCTTGACGAACGCGATCAGCGCGGGAGCGCGCAGACCCGAGGAGTAGGTGTACGCGGCGAGCACACCGAAGGCGATGAGCAGCGGCAGGTCCTTGACGAACCAGTTGGTGTTCTCGCCGCCGCCGACGCCCATCACGTCCAGTACGGCCTGGATGCCGACCAGCTGCAACGCGATGTACGGCATCGTGGCGAGGATGCCGGTGACGGCGACCGCCAGCGACAGGCCCTTCGAGCCGAAGCGCCCGCGGACGAAGTCCGAGGTGGTCACGTAGCCGTGCCGGTGCGAGACCGACCACAGGCGCGGCAGGAAGGTGAAGATCAGCGGGTAGATCAGGATGGTGTACGGGACGGCGAAGAAGCCGGCCGCACCCAGGGAGTAGATCGCCGCGGGGACGGCCACGAAGGTGTAGGCCGTGTAGAGGTCGCCGCCGAGCAGGAACCAGGTGACCCAGGTGCCGAACGAGCGGCCGCCCAGGCCCCATTCGTCCAGGCTGTGCTCGTTGGCGGCTCTGCGCCAGCGTGCGGCCAGGAAGCCCATGACCGTGACGAGCACGAAGAAGAAGATGAAGACGGCGAGTGCGACGCCGTTCACGCCGTCGTTCATGCCGAGGCACCCCCGTCCTGCTGCGCGGCGGCCGCGGCGGCCTTGCGGGCGCGCTGGTCACGCTTCCACAGCTGGTACGCGGTCATCGTGAGTCCCGTGGAGATCACGACCCAGAGCATCTGGTACCAGTAGAAGAACGGGATGCCGATGAACTTGGGGTCCGTCTTCGTGTACGAGCTCACCCAGAGCATCGCCACGAACGGCGCGAACAGACACAGGCCGATGACGATGCGGACCGGTGTCACCACCGGTTCGTTCCGGTCCCGCGCGCCTGGTTTCTCCAACATGAAGCATCCCCCGATCGCTCTCGCTGCTGTTGATCACTCGGCTTGGTGCGCAGGCAATCTAGGGGATGCTTCTCGCGTGGCGGAACCCCCTGTCCGGTTATCGGTACCGAAGCAGGGGGCGTTGTCCGCACTTGTTCCTGTGGGTTCCCGTGGGGCCGGTCCTCGGCGGGGCTTGTTCCTTCGGCTTCCTTCGGCCTCAGTCCTGCGGGCGCTTGAGGCGGGCCACGAACTTGTAGCGGTCGCCGCGGTAGACGGAGCGGACCCACTCCACCGGCTTGCCCTCCGCGTCCAGCGAGTGGCGGGAGAGCATCAGCATCGGCAGCCCCACGTCCGTACCGAGCATCGCCGCCTCGGTGGGGGTGGCCAGGGAGGTCTCGATGGTCTCCTCGGCCTCCGCGAGATGGACGTCGTAGACCTCGGCGAGCGCGGTGTAGAGCGAGGTGTACTTGGCCAGCGAGCGGCGCAGCGCCGGGAAGCGCTTGGCCGACAGGTGGGTGGTCTCGATGGCCATCGGCTCGCCGTTGGCCAGACGCAGGCGCTGGATGCGCAGGACCCGGCTGCCCGCCGTGATGTCGAGCAGTCCGGCGAGCGAGTCATCCGCCGTCACGTAGCCGATGTCGAGGAGCTGCGAGGTGGGTTCGAGGCCCTGGGCGCGCATGTCCTCGGTGTACGAGGTGAGTTGGAGCGACTGCGAGACCTTGGGCTTGGCCACGAAGGTGCCCTTGCCCTGGATCCGTTCGAGGCGCCCCTCGACCACCAGTTCCTGCAGGGCCTGGCGCACGGTGGTGCGCGAGGTGTCGAACTCGGCGGCGAGCGTGCGCTCCGGCGGTACGGGGGTGCCGGGCGGCAGCGTCTCGGTCATGTCGAGCAAGTGCCGCTTGAGGCGGTAGTACTTGGGGACGCGCGCGGCACGCGGGGTGCCCGTCGCTTCCGTCCCCGTGGCGTTGCCGCCGGCGCTGCCCGGCTCGGTGCCCATACGTCCGCCCGTCTCCTGGCCGCCGCCGAGTGTGGCGCTCGCTCGCGGCTCCTGTGCTGCTGCCGTCACCGGCTCCTCCGTCTGTCGCGGCTCACATCCTGACACGGCCCTGTCCCGGCCTGCCGCTGTCGCTCAGGTGTCGGTCCGGTAACGGGATGAGGGACCCCTCTTATACACCCTTGACACCCCTAAAGGTCTAGGCCAAGCTCCCCGTACTGGTCTACACCATTAAAGATCAGGTCCCAGCCCCACGGGAGTACTTGGCGTATGTCACCGCAGGGGGCAGGGGGGTGGGCAGATCCCTGAGGAGGGTGACGTGAAGCGCAAGCTGATTGCGGCCGTGGGCGTCGCAGCGATGATGTCCGGTGTCGCGGCCTGTGGCTCGGACAGCGGCAGCGAAGGCACGAAGGACAAGGACGGTAACACCGTCCTCAAGGTCTGGGTCATGGACGGCTCCGCTCCGGAGGCCTGGATCAACGAGGTCAACAAGGAGTTCGAGGCCCAGCACGAGGGCGTCAAGGTCAAGGTCGAGACCCAGAAGTGGGACGGCATCCAGGAGAAGGTCACCACGGCCCTCTCCGAGGACACCCCGCCCGACGTCATCGAGCTCGGCAACACGCAGACCGCGGGTTACGCCGCCACCGAGGGTCTCGCCGACCTCAGCGGTGACAAGGAGCAGCTGGGCTACGACGGCTGGAACAAGGGCATGCTGCCCTCCGCCGAGATGGACGGCAAGCTGTACGCCGTGCCGTGGTACGCGGCCAACCGTGTCGTCATCTACGACAAGAAGGCCTACAAGGACGCCGGCGTCAGCGTGCCGAAGACCCGCGACGAGTGGATCGACGGCCTGAAGAAGCTCAAGGCCGACGGCGCCAAGCAGCCCATCTACCTCCCCGGCCAGAGCTGGTACGTACTCGCCGGCTTCATCTGGGACGAGGGCGGCGACCTCGCGGTCAAGGACGGCGACAAGTGGAAGGGCACCATGTCCTCCGCCGAGGCCACCAAGGCGATGAACTTCTACAAGGAGCTGCAGTCCTACTCCACCGCCCCCAAGGACAAGGACGAGGCGACTCCGCAGCAGTCCACCGACATCGTGCCCAAGGGTGATGTCGCGTCCTGGATCGGTCTGGGCTGGGAGGCCGGCGGCGCCATCGCGGCCATCGAAGAGGCCGGCGGCAAGGCCGACTTCGGCTACTTCCCGATCCCGGGCAAGACGGCCGACAAGCCGGGCAGCGTCTTCTTCGGCGGTTCCAACCTGGCCGTCCCCGCGCGCTCCGCGAACCAGGACCTCGCCAAGGAGTGGCTGGCCCTCGCCGCGGGCAAGGACCAGATGGCCAAGTACAGCGAGGCCGTCGCGGGCGGTCTGCTGCCGAACAACGAGGCATCGCAGTTCACGCCCGAGGCCGGCTCCTTCGCCGAGGCCATGGGCCAGGCCGCCTCGGTCGGCAAGATCACCCCGGTGACCCCGGGCTGGGCGAACGTCGAGACGAACCCCAACCCGATCAAGGAGTACATGACCAAGGTACTCAAGGGGACCGACCCGGCGAAGGCCGGCGAGGAAGCCGACAAGGTCATCACCGAGCGCATCAACCAGGAGTAGCACTCCCCCGGGCGGTACGGCCGGCGCCCTGACGCCGGCCGTACCGCCCGTTCATGCGGGGGTGGTGGACCCGCGTACTGCCGCAGAGCCGGGGGCGAGGTCGTCCCTGAACCGCGAGGAAGCCGGGGGCGAGGTCGTCCCTGAACCGCGAGGAAGCCGGGGGCGAGGGCGCCCCTGAACCGCGAGGAAGCCGGGGCGCGGGCGCCCCTGAACCGCGAGGAAGTAGACCATGACCGTGCACTCCGAACCAGTGGTGGCCTCCACGGTGGGGGACGCGCCCGGAAAGGTGTCGGAGACGACTCCGCCGCCCACCGCCGGATCCAAGGAAGTCCGTCAGCCGCCACGGGGCAGGCGTGTCCTGCCCCAGGGACTGCTGCCCTATCTGCTGATCGCGCCGGCAGTGATCAGCGGCGCGGTTCTGCTGCTCTATCCGCTGCTCCGCAATGTGATCCTCTCCTTCCAGCAGCTCAACCGGAAGGAACTGATCACCCGCGAGACCGTCTGGACCGGCTTCGACAACTACACGAAGCTGCTGAAGGATCCGGACTTCTGGACCGTCGCGCTGCGCAGCTTCCTCGTCACCGCGGTGAACGTCGCCCTGATCATGGCCATCGGCACCTTGATCGGCATCCTGCTCAACCGGCTGGGCAAGAAGATGCGCCTGGTGCTCTCCACCGCGCTGGTGATGGCGTGGGCGATGCCCATCGTGGCGTCGGTCACCGTCTTCCGCTGGCTCTTCGACGAGCAGTTCGGCGTCGCCAACTGGCTGATGCGCACGCTCGGTTTCGACGGCTACGAGCAGCACAACTGGTTCGAGACCGGCCTGTCGACGCTGACCATCATCACCGTGCTGCTGGTCTGGGGTTCGATCCCGTTCGTCGCGCTCAACATGTACGCCGCCCTGACGACCGTCGGCAGCGAGCTCTACGAGGCGGCCAAGATGGACGGCGCCAACGGATGGCGCACCTTCTGGGCCGTGGTCTTCCCCAACCTCAAGCCGTTCTTCCTCATCACCACGTTCCTGGAGATCATCTGGATCTTCAAGGCCTTCGCCCAGGTGTACGTGATGAACAGCGGCGGCCCGGACCGGGCGTCCGAGACCCTCCCGGTCTTCGCGTATGTCGAGGGCCAGAGCCAGGGGCACTACGGACTCGCCGCGGCGATCTCCGTCCTGACGATCCTGATGCTGATCGTCGTCATGTCCTTCTACTTCCGCCTGATCCTGAAGCAGGAGGAGGAGCAGTGAGCACCATGTCCCAGGCATCCGTGAGCACCAGGATTCCCGCACCGCGCCCCAACAAGAAGCCCGCCAGGTCCTTCGCCGCGGCCACCGGCAAGAACCTCACCGCGCTCGTTCTGGCGGTCGCGTTCCTGTTCCCCGTCTACTGGATGATCGCGTCCTCGCTGAAGCCGAAGACCGAGATCCTCACGAAGGACCCGGCCTTCGTCTTCACACCGACCTTCGACAACTACACGACGGCGACCGGCGTCGACCTCTTCTGGACCTACGTCGCCAACAGCTTCACCGTCACCGTCGGCGCCGTACTCCTCTCGCTCCTCGTCGCCCTGGCGGCCAGCTTCGCCATCGCGCGGATGAAGTTCCGTGGCCGCAAGGGCCTCGTACTCGCCGTGATGATGGCCCAGATGGCGCCGTGGGAGGTCATGGTGATCGTGATGTACCTGATCTCCCGCGACGGTGGGCTCCTGAACAGCATCCCGATGCTGACCGCGATCTACTTCGTGATGGTGCTGCCCTTCACGATCTGGACGCTGCGCGGCTTCATCGCCGCCGTGCCGAAGGAGCTGGAGGAAGCGGCCCTGATCGACGGCTGCAGCCGGGGCCAGGCCTTCCGCAAGGTGATCTTCCCGCTGCTCGCCCCCGGTCTGATGTCCACCTCGCTGTTCGGCTTCATCACGGCGTGGAACGAGTTCGCGATGGTCCTGATCCTCAACAAGGAGAAGGAGTCGCAGACGCTCACCCTGTGGCTGACCCAGTTCCAGACTGCGTTCGGCAACGACTGGGGGGCCACGATGGCCGCGTCCACGCTCTTCGCCCTGCCGGTGCTCGTGGTCTTCATCTTCCTCCAGCGACGTGCCGTGGGCGGCCTGACCGCCGGCGCGGTGAAGGGATAACGACACGCCATGACGACCCTGACACGCCGTACCGACACCCTGACCCGCGACGCCCTCGCCGTCCTGCAGCCCGGCTTCGTCGGAACCAGCGCGCCCGAGTGGCTGCTCCGCCGGATCGGCGAAGGCCTGCACTCGGTAGGGCTGTTCGGCCGCAACATCCACACGCCCGAGCAGCTGGCCGCCCTGACCGCGCAGCTGCGGGCCGAGCGCGACGGCGTCCTCGTCGCCATCGACGAGGAAGGCGGCGACGTCACCCGCCTGGAGGTGCGCACCGGCTCCTCCTTCCCCGGCAACCACGCGCTCGGCGCGGTCGACGATGCCGACCTGACGCACGACGTCGCGGCCGAGCTCGGCCGCCGGCTCGCGGCCTGCGGCGTCAACCTCAACTGGGCACCGTCCGCGGACGTCAACTCCGATCCGGGCAACCCGGTCATCGGCGTCCGCTCGTTCGGCGCCGAGACCGCCCTGGTGGCCCGGCACACCGCCGCATACGTCCGCGGCCTGCAGTCCTCGGGCGTCGCCGCCTGCACCAAGCACTTCCCGGGCCACGGCGACACGAACGTGGACTCGCACCACGCGCTGCCGCGCATCGACGTCACCGTCGACGTGCTGCGGGAGCGCGAACTGGAGCCGTTCCGCGCCGCGATCGCGGCCGGTACCAAGGCCGTGATGAGCGCGCACATCCTGCTGCCCGCGCTCGACACCGACCGCCCGGCGACCCTCTCGCGCCGCATCCTCACCGGGCTGCTGCGCGAAGAACTCGGCTTCGACGGTCTGATCGTCACCGACGGCATGGAAATGCAGGCGATTGCCGCGACCCACGGCATCGAACGCGGCAGCGTCCTCGCGATAGCCGCGGGCGCCGACGCGATCTGCGTCGGCGGCGGGCTCGCCGACGACGACACCGTGGTCCGCCTCCGCGACGCGCTCGTCGCGGCGGTCCGCAGCGGCGAACTCCCCGAGGAGCGTCTCGCGGACGCCGCCGCCCGGGTCCGCGCGCTCGGGGAATGGACGGCCGCTCCGGTACGGGCCGAACGCGCCCCGCAGCCGGACATCGGCCTGGTCGCCGCCCGCCGTGCCCTGAAGGTGACGGGCAAGCGCGAGGCCCTGACCTCCCCCGCCTACGTCGCCGCCTTCACTCCGATGGCCAACATCGCGGTGGGCCACGAGACGCCGTGGGGCGTGGCGGCGGAACTCACCCGCCGCCTGCCCGGCACAGGCACAGGCACCTACGGCGAGGGGGTCTCCGCCGACGAGGTCCTGGCCGCGGCGGGTGAGCGCCGCATCGTTGCCGTGGTCCGCGACGCCCACCGCCACGCCTGGATGTCCGCAGCCCTTGACGCCCTCCTCGCGGCCCGCCCCGACACGGCCGTCGTGGAAATGGGCGTCCCCCAGTCCCCACCCCGCGGCACCCCCCACGTGGCAACCCACGGCGCGGCCCGCGTCTGCGGCACAGCCGCGGCGGAGGTGCTCACCGAGGCCTGACCCTCGCGGTGAAGCGGGCGCGCCGGGGGGATCGGGCCCGCCGGCCCACCGCGGACACAGGGGACGGAGAACCGAACGGCGCCGGATGCAGTGGGGGCATCCGGCGCCGTTCGGCGTGTGTACGGATCCGAATCAGAACTCGTCGTCGAACGAGACCGAGCCCTCCACCGCGACCTGGTACGCGGAGGGTCGGCGCTCGAAGAAGTTGGTGAGTTCCTGGACGCCCTGGAGCTCCATGAAGGAGAAGGGGTTCTCCGAGCCGTAGACCGGGGCGAAGCCCAGGCGGGTCAGGCGCTGGTCGGCCACGCACTCCAGGTACTGGCGCATCGACTCGGTGTTCATGCCGGGCAGACCCTCGCCGCACAGGTCGCGGCCGAACTGCAGCTCCGCGGCGACGGCTTCCTTCAGCATGTCCGTGACCTGCTGCTGCAGCTCCTCGTCGAAGAGCTCCGGCTCCTCCTTGCGGACGGTGTCCACGACCTCGAACGCGAAGTTCATATGCATGGTCTCGTCCCGGAAGACCCAGTTCGTCCCGGTGGCGAGCCCGTGCAGCAGTCCGCGCGAGCGGAACCAGTACACGTACGCGAAGGCCCCGTAGAAGAAGAGGCCCTCGATGCAGGCCGCGAAGCAGATGAGGTTGAGGAGGAAGCGGCGGCGGTCCGCCTTGGTCTCCAGGCGGTCGATCTGCTCGACCGAGTCCATCCACTTGAAGCAGAAGTCGGCCTTCTCCTTGATGGAGGGGATGTTCTCGACGGCCGCGAATGCGGCGGCGCGGTCCTCCGGGTCGGGGAGGTAGGTGTCCAGGAGGGTCAGATAGAACTGGACGTGCACGGCTTCCTCGAAGAGCTGGCGCGAGAGATACAGGCGCGCCTCCGGGGAGTTGATGTGCTTGTAGAGGGTGAGCACCAGGTTGTTCGCCACGATCGAGTCGCCCGTCGCGAAGAAGGCGACCAGGCGGCCGATCATGTGCTGCTCGCCCGGGGAGAGCTTGGCGAGGTCGGCGACGTCCGAGTGGAGATCGACCTCCTCGACCGTCCAGGTGTTCTTGATGGCGTCCCGGTAGCGCTCGTAGAAGTCGGGGTAGCGCATCGGGCGGAGGGTGAGTTCGAAGCCCGGGTCGAGGAGGTTCTTCGCGGCACGGCTTTCGGCGGTCGATGCGGCCGATGTGGTCGATGCGGTCATTACTGGCAGGCCTCGCAGGACTCGGGGTTTTCCAGGGAGCAGGCGAGGGCTTCGGCTTCGCTCGCCTGCTGTACGGGGATGGGGGCCGCTGCCGCCGCGGGGGCGGAGCCGGCGGCGCGGGCGATCCGGGTGGCCGGGCGCGAGCGCAGGTAGTACGTGGTCTTCAGGCCCTGCTTCCAGGCGTACGCGTACATCGAGCTGAGCTTGCCGATGGTGGGCGTCTCCAGGAACAGGTTCAGGGACTGCGACTGGTCGAGGAACGGGGTGCGGGCGGCCGCCATGTCGATCAGGCCGCGCTGCGGGATCTCCCAGGCGGTGCGGTACAGGGCGCGTACGTCCTCGGGGATCCAGTTCAGGCCCTGGACCGAGCCGTTGGACTCGCGCAGCGCCTCGCGGGTCTGCGCGTCCCAGACGCCGAGCTTCTTCAGCTCGTCGACCAGATAGGCGTTGACCTGGAGGAACTCACCGCTCAGCGTCTCGCGCTTGAAGAGGTTGGAGACCTGCGGCTCGATGCACTCGTAGACGCCCGCGATGGAGGCGATGGTGGCGGTGGGGGCGATGGCGAGGAGGAGGGAGTTGCGCATGCCGGTGGTGGCGATGCGTTCCCGCAGGGCCGCCCAGCGCTCAGGCCAGTTCAGCGCCACGTCGTAGTGGTCGGGGTGCAGGACGCCGCGGGCCGCTCGGGTCCTGTCCCAGGCCGGCAGCGGACCCTCGCGTTCGGCCAGCTCGCAGGAGGCCTCGTAGGCCGCGAGCATGATGCGTTCGGCGATACGGGTCGAGAGGGCGCGGGCCTCGGGCGAGTCGAAGGGCAGGCGCAGTTTGAAGAAGACGTCCTGCAGGCCCATGGCGCCGAGGCCGACGGGCCGCCAGCGCGCGTTGGAGCGGCCGGCCTGCTCGGTCGGGTAGAAGTTGATGTCGACGACGCGGTCCAGGAAGGTGACGGCCGTACGGACGGTCGCGTCCAAGCGGTCCCAGTCGAGGTCGCCGGTCGGGAGCACGAAGGCGCCCAGGTTGACGGAGCCCAGGTTGCAGACGGCCGTCTCGCCGTCGTCCGTGACCTCGAGGATCTCGGTGCACAGGTTCGAGGAGTGGACGGTGTGGCCGGGCTCGGCGGTCTGGTTGGCGGTGCGGTTGGCGGCGTCCTTGAAGGTCATCCAGCCGTTGCCGGTCTGTGCGAGGGTCCGCATCATGCGGCCGTACAGGTCGCGGGCCGGGATGGTGCGCAGCGCCTTGCCCTCGGCCTCGGCCTTCTCGTACGCGGCGTCGAACTCCGTGCCCCACAGGTCGACGAGTTCGGGCACGTCGGCGGGCGAGAACAGCGACCAGTCCTGGTCGGCCTCGACGCGGCGCATGAAGGCGTCCGGGATCCAGTGCGCGAGGTTCAGGTTGTGCGTACGGCGGGCGTCCTCGCCGGTGTTGTCGCGCAGCTCCAGGAACTCCTCGATGTCCGCGTGCCAGGTCTCCAGGTAGACGGCCGCGGCGCCCTTCCTGCGGCCGCCCTGGTTCACGGCGGCGACGGAGGCGTCGAGGGTCTTCAGGAACGGGACGATGCCGTTGGAGTGCCCGTTCGTGCCGCGGATGAGGGAGCCGCGGGCGCGGATGCGGGAGTAGGCGAGGCCGATGCCGCCCGCGTGCTTGGAGAGGCGGGCGACCTGGTGGTACCGGTCGTAGATCGAGTCGAGTTCGTCGAGCGGCGAGTCGAGCAGGTAGCAGGACGACATCTGCGGGTGGCGGGTGCCGGAGTTGAAGAGCGTCGGTGAGGACGGCAGATAGTCGAGGCGGCTCATCAGGCCGTACAGCGCGGCCACTTCGTCCACGGCGGCGGCCGATTCGTCGGCGGCGAGCCCGGCGGCCACGCGCAGCATGAAGTGCTGCGGGGTCTCGATGACCTTGCGGGTGATCGGGTGGCGCAGCAGGTAGCGGGAGTGGACCGTGCGCAGGCCGAAGTAGCCGAAGCGGTCGTCGGCGCCTTCGGCGACGGAAGCCTCGACCAGGGCGTCGAGACGCTCGTGGTGCGCCCATACGAACTCGGCGGTGCGGTCGGCGATCAGGCCCTCGCGGTGACCGGCCGATACGGACTCGGTGAAGGTGCGCACACCCTGCGAGGCGGCCTCTTCGGCGATCGTCAGGGTGAGGAGGCGGGCGGCGAGCTTCGCGTAGGCGGGGTCCTCGGCGATCAGTCCGGCGGCTGCCTCCGTGGCGAGCTCGCGCAGCTCGGCCTCGTCGGCGGCGGCGCTGCGGCCGCGCAGGGCGGCGGCGGCGACCTTGCCGGGGTCGGTGTCGGGGAGGTCGGCGGTCAGCTCGGTGAGGGTGCGCAGGAGGGCGGTGCCGGGGCGGTCGGCGGGCTCGTGGGCGTCCGGCTTCTGAGCGGCCCGCTGCTGCGTGTCCGGCTCCTGCTCAGCGGTCTCCTCGCCGGTCCCCGCTGCGGCCGGATCCACTGGCGCGATGGTCACGTATGCACTCCCTCACTCGGCACAGGGCCGAGCGGGGGCGGCGGGTGCACGAGGCGTGCGCGGGCAGGGCGCAACGCTCCGCGTCCACCGGCCCATTCCGCGAGGCCCGGACGTCTCGGCGCCCGGCCGTCCGGCCCGGGCGCACCGTCGGCAGGTCTTCGGACTTCGCGGGCTCCGGGCCCGTTCACCGTTGCGGGTCAGTTCCGGAGTTTCACCGGATTCCCCTGCTGCGACAGCGAGGTCGAGCATACATGTTGTGGGTGGCAGCGGATGCCATGCCCACATCTTGTGTGTCGGCGGGCGATCAGAGCCTCAGCTCGTACGCCCACAGCTCCAGATCGTCACGGTCCGGAAGCGGATTCCAGTCGCGTTCCGGGGTCCGTACGAAGCCGAGGCGTTCGTAGATGCGGTGAGCGCTGTGCATCATGTGCTGGGTCGAGAGGACCACGCCCGCGCAGCCGGCCGCGCGGGCCCGGTCGACGCAGGCCCGCACGAGGGCCTCCCCCACCCCGCGCCCGCGGCCCCCGTGCGCCACCGCGAGCCCGCGGAACTCGGCCTCGTCGGGCCGCGCGATCTGCGCCGACGGCACGCCGTGCAGCGCGAACGTGACACCGCCGAGCAGCTGTTCGCCGTCGACGGCCACCAGGACCTCGGCGGTGGCGGCGCGGCCCGCGACATCGCGGAGGATCGGGATGTACGGGTCCTCCTCGCCGTAGTCGAGGAGGCCGTCCGCGAGATAGACCCGGACGGTCAGGTCTCCGAGGGGCTCGTACTCCTCGGGGCGTGCGGGTCTGATCGTGAAGTCCATGGCCGCATTGTGCCGCCGGGGCGGAGGGGACGATCAAGCGGATTACGCGGCGCGGGAGAAGCGCTCGCGCTGCGAGTGGCCCGTCCCTTCGTCGTTGCCGAGCGGCCGCCGCTCGGCCCTGGCCAGCTGCCGGTCCATCCGGCGGCCCTTGGCGTGGCCGATCACGGCCGGGACCACGAGCAGGGCGAAGAAGGCGAGAACGGTGATCCAGTCGAGAAGAGTCTGTGTCGTCATGTCCCCCACAGTGCCGCGCGCGACGATCAAGGGGCAGTGGCAGGACTGCCGCACACCCTCGATTTCCTGCCAGTCGCGCGGCACACTGGCAGGCATGCTGAAAAACGTCGCCGCAGTGCTGCTCAACGGTGTGCACCCCTTCGAACTCGGCGTGGTCTGCGAGGTGTTCGGACTCGACCGCAGCGACGAGGGGCTGCCCGTCTACGACTTCGCGGTGGCCTCCGCGGAAGGCCCCGAGCTCTCCACGCACGCGGGCTTCACCGTGCGCACGGAACACGGTCTCGACCGCCTGGAGGAGGCCGACCTGATCTGCGTGCCGGCCGGCGAGTCGTACACGGACCGGAGCTATCCGCCGGAGCTCCTGGAGGCCCTGCGCCGCGGGGCCGAACGGGGTGCGCGCGTGCTCTCCGTCTGCTCAGGGGTGTTCGTGCTCGGTGCGGCCGGGCTGCTCGACGGGCGGGAGTGCGCGGTGCACTGGAGGCACGTACAGGAGCTGTCGGTGCGGTATCCGCGGGCGAAGGTGCTGCCCGACGTGCTCTACGTGGACGACGGGCCGGTGATCACCTCGGCGGGGACGGCAGCCGGGATCGACGCGGCCCTGCACATCGTGCGCGAGGAGCACGGCACGGAGGTCGCCAACGCGATCGCCCGGCGGATGGTCGTACCGCCCCACCGGGACGGCGGGCAGGCGCAGTTCGTGGCGCGGCCGTTGCCGCGGACGTCCTGCGACACGGTCGGCGGCGTGCTGGCGTGGATGGACCGGCATCTCGACGAGGAGATCACCGTCGAGATGCTCGCGGAGAAGGCGCTGATGTCGCCGCGGACGTTCGCGCGGCGGTTCAAGGAGGAGACCGGGACGACGCCGTACCGGTGGCTGATGCGGCAACGGCTGCTGTTCGCGCAGCAGTTGCTGGAGGCGGGGGACGAGACGGTGGATGCGGTGGCGGGGCGGGCCGGGTTCGGGAACGCGGCGGCGATGCGGCATCAGTTCCTGCGGGTGCTGGGAACCACGCCGCATGCGTATCGGCGTACGTTCCAGGGGCCGCCGGCCCGCGCCGCCTGAACGGGGGGACGCGGGCCCGGCAGGGGTCAGTCGTTGGGGACCACCTCGTAGCGCGGGGTGCCCTCCTGCATCTGGCGGAGGGCGTCCTTGCGTTCGCGCTTCGAGAGGCGGTCGATGTACAGGTAGCCGTACAGGTGGTCCGTCTCGTGCTGCAGGCAGCGCGCGAAGTAGCCCGTGCCGCGCACCTTGATCGGGTTACCCTTCTCGTCCTGCCCGGTGACCTCCGCGTAGTCCGGCCGCGCGAGCGAGACGTACGCCGTGGGCACCGAGAGGCAGCCCTCGTTGTTGTCGTCGAGGACCCGCTGCTCGGCGGGCAGTTCGGCGAGCACCGGGTTGCAGACGACACCGACGTGCCGTACGCCCTGGTCGTCGGGGCAGTCGTAGACGAAGACCTTCTTGTCGACGCCGATCTGGTTGGCGGCAAGGCCCACGCCCTCGGCGGTGCGCTGGCTGGCGAACATGTCGTCGACCAGCCGCGCGAGCTCCTCGTCGAACTCGGTGACGTCCTTGCACTCCTTGTGCAGGACGGGGTTGCCGACGACGGTGATCGGGCGGGACGTGCCGCGCTCGCGGTACGCGGTCTCGCGCTCCTCGGGGTTCTCCGAGTCGATGACGTATCCCTCGTCGTCGACGGGGAGGACTCCAGCCGTCTGCTGCTGTTCGGTCATGGGGTCGTACGCCTTCCTCGACTCTCCACCTGGTGATGGGCCAAGCCTACGGGCACGGCGGAGTGCAGGATGCCCCGGTCCTCGGGATGCGGCCGGATCCGGTCCGGTCCGGTCGGCAGCGGCCGGGTCCGGCCCCGGCCGGATCGCGTCGGACGCGGTCAGCACACCTCTTCGAGGTCGCGCCAGTCGCGGGAGTCCGGGCTGTCGGCGACCCAGCCGTCCAGGAGCCCCCGTACGAGACCGGGCGGCGCCGCGATCCCGCACTCGCGCTCCGGCACCCACAGGGCGCCCGCGGTGCGGTGGCCGAGCGGTCCGGGGTGGCCGGGCTCGCTGTGGTCGTGCGGGTCCAGGTGCTCGCCGTCGCCCTCGTCGGAGGGCATCCGGGACTCGGAGCACATCCGGCAAAGCAGCCGCACCGACGAGGACCAGTCCTCGGCGGCGAAACCGGCGTCGGAGGCAAGCTTCTCCAGGGCGTCCCGGTCCGCCTCGGTGGCGGCTTCGAGGAGCACCACCCAGGTCGGTACGGGGGACGGCGCCCACAGCTCGATCTCGTCGAAGACGGGGTAGGACTGGCCGGAACCGGTGGTGCGTTCGCCGTGCGGTACGCCGTCGTGCAGGACGACCTCGCCCCAGCGGCGGCCCGAGCTGGGCAGCGGGATGGACAGCACCTCGATGCGGGCCGGGTCCAGGCGGCGGCCCCAGACGACCTCCGCCTCGCCCTCCGGCGAGAGCCGTACGGCGGCGCTGCCCAGATCCATGCCGAGCGGCTCGCCCGCGACCGCGGCGCCGCCGGGGACCTTCAGACCGTAGGCCTGCCAGGCACGGCGGGCCAGCGGCCAGTCCTGCAGGGCGGTGGCCGCGATGCCGACGTTCCACCAGTCGGGGGCGCCGGTCTCGCGGTCGAGCAGCGCGACGGCGCGCAGGCCCGCGGCCCTTGCCTGTTCCCAGTCGTGGCGGAACTTGTGCAGCAGGGCCAGGTTGAACCAGGACTCGGACAGCCACGGCTCGAGGTCCGCGGCGCGCGTGAGCAGCGCGCCGGCGTCCTCGTAGCGGCCGTCGCCGATGAGCGTGAACGCACGGTCGGTGGCCTGCCGCCATGAGGCGGAGGGCCGGTGCCGTCCCTTGCCGAAGATCCTCACGATTCCTGCCTGCGGTCGGTGTCCTGGGCGCCGTCTTGCCGTGCCGTTTCTGCGTACATTCGCATCCAACCATGCCAGGTTGGGGGGCCGCTCATTACCCATGGGTTACCCGGTCCCTCGGGGCCGCACCCGTTTCGTTCCGAACCCCGCGTCCATGGGTTCCGGACCTCGCATCTGTTGGTTCCGGATCCCGCATCCGTCCTTCGGCCGGATCGCCTCAAACGCCGGCCGGAGTGATGGCGCCCACCACCCTGGACAGGGATTCCACCACCCTCGGGTGGTAGTCGTGGCCGGTGGCCAGGCGGAGGTGTTCCAGGGCGGTGAGGGGGCCGGCGGGGCCCGCGGTGTGGGTGAGTTCGTCGTAGGCGTTGGCCGTGCGGATGATGCGGGCCGTGAGCGGCTGCTCGCGGAACGGATCCGCCTGGCGTTCCACGACGACCGCCACATCCGCGGGGACGCCCGTCTGCCGTACGACCGCGCCGCCGAGCATGGCGATCCGGCGCTGTTCGGCGGCGGGCAGCAGCGCGGTCGCGCCCGCCGGGACGGGGTCGACGAGGGAGAGCTGGCCGATGTCGTGCATCAGGGCCGCGTATTCGAGAACGGTGCGGTCCGCCTCGGAAAGGCCCAGGTCGCGGCCCATCGCACAGCTGAGCGCCGCGACCCGGCGGGCGTGGCCGGGGGGCGTGTAGCCGGCGATCTCGGTGGCGCGGGCCAGGGAGGTGATCGTCTGGCGGTAGGTGGTGCGGACGGCCGCGTACCGGCGGAAGGCCAGTTGGGTGAGGAGCAGCGGCGCGCTGAACACCGGCAGCGCCCAGAGCCCGGCGACGGCCACCGCGAGCGCCATCACGGCCCCGCTCGCCCCGACGGCCGAGCCGATGCCGGTGAGGGCCCGCAGTTCGTCGCGGAGGACCGGGCCGTACGGCCAGCGGGTGCGGGTCCGCAGCAGGGCCGCGGAGAGCACCGCGTCGAACAGGGCGGTGAGGACGAGCACGGCGACGAGCCACACCGCGTACCAGGGTCCGATGCCGACGAGGGCGCGCAGCTCGCCGGAGTTGTACAGCGGCTGGAAGCAGACGGCGGCGAAGCCGACCGCGAGGATCCGCCGTACGAGATGGTCGAGGCCGGGGCCGCGGCCGCGCGCGACATGCGGCACGATCCCCGCCAGGGTCGCCGCCGCGACCACGGCGACGGTCTGCAGGACGCCGTGGTGGGTGGGTGAGCCGGCGCTCTCGCCGAGCAGCGCGTAGGCGAGCGCTCCGGCGGCGCCGAGGGGCGCCGGTTCGCGTGCCGCCGCGCCGCCGGGTGCCCCGGTCGCCCGCGGGGTGCCGCGGCCGCCCCAGCGGGCCAGTTCGCCGATGGCGATGAGGAGGCCGAAGGCGAGGGCGGTACCGCGTTCCGCGAGGCCGTACCAGGCCGTGTACCCGATGCCCGCCACCGCGAGCACGCCCGCCGAGCCCGCCGCGAGCACGCTCACGGGCGAGCCGAACCGCCGCCCGTGCCCGGCCGCCGCCCCGTGCGCACCTCCTGTCGCCCCGCCGCGTACTGTCGCCCCGCCGCGTACTGTCGCCCCGCCGCGCGCCCGTCCCGTCGCCGCCCCCTGCGCCCGCCGCCCGGCCGCACCGCTCAGGTCACTCCTACCGCCCGCACCACCCGCACCGCCCGCGCCCCTCACGGCGCCGTCCCCGTGGCCGTCGGGTTGGCGGGGCGTCCGCGCGGGGCCGGGAGGCGGCCGGGGGGTTCGTCGGAGGTGACGTTCGGGTGCCAGCCGTGGCGGTCGAGGGCGCGCACCAGGGCCCGCACCATCTGCGGGTCGAACTGCTTGCCCGCGCAGCGCTTGAGCTCGGCGAGCGCCTTCGCCACGGGACGCGCCCGGCTGTACGAGCGCGTCGAGGTCATCGCGTCGAAGGCGTCGGCGACGGCCACGAGCCGCGCGAACTCGGGGATCTGGTGTCCCACGAGCCCGTACGGATAGCCGGTCCCGTCGAGCCGTTCGTGGTGGTGCAGGATCGCGCTGCGCGCCTCGCCGAGGAAGCCGATGCCGCGCACCATCTCGTGCCCGTACTCGGGGTGCAGTTCGATGATCCGCCGCTCCTCGGGCGTGAGCGGGCCGTCCTTGCGCAGCAGCCGGGTGGGCACGCCGAGTTTGCCGACGTCGTGCAGGATGCCGGCGAAGCGAAGCACCTCCACGCGCTCGTCGGGCATGCCGAGTTCGCGGGCGATGAGCACGGAGGCCTTGCCGACCCGTTCGCTGTGCCCGCGGGTGTACTCGTCCTTGATGTCCACGGCCTGGACGAGCGCCCGGATGGTGGCCTGGTGGGCGCCGCGTTCGCGGTGGTACTGCTCGAAGACCCAGTACGAGACGTACATGGGCAGCAGGACGAGCAGCGCGGCGACGGGGCCGTACGGGCTGACCCAGAGGACCGCCATCATCAGGCCCGCAAGCCCGTGCACCAGGGTGGGTGCGAGCGATCCGGCGAAACGGCCGCCCGCACCGTGTACGAGGCCCGTGAGCCTGCGCTCCGGACGGCCGGCCGCCGTGAGGATCATGCCGTCGAGCAGGGCCAGGACCAGGCAGAAGGCACCGGCGGCCGCGGCGGCGGGCAGCAGGGCGTACGGGAAGTCGGGGGCGGTGCCGCCCGTGCCGAGCGAGGCGGGACCGCCGAGCGCCCGGTGCACCTGGCCGGCCGCATGGCAGGCCAGCGCGAGCTGCCCCGCGCGCCAGATCCGGCGGGGCGCGACCGGCCGCTGCTCGACCCGGCCGAGCAGCGCGCCCGGCACGGCGGTGAGCGCGGCGGCGGGGGCCGGGAGCAGGAAGACGGCGGCGAGCAGTACGGGGAAGAACGCGCCCATCGAACGCGGTGCCTTCTCGCCCAGGAGGGGGCAACGGGTGAGCCATTCGCACAGCGCGTACAGCGCGGCGAGCAGTGCGACCGCGCCCCAGCGGATGCCGGGCAGCCCGGCGACCGGGAGGACGCACGCCGCCGACCCGAGCGCCACCGAAGCGATCAGCAGGCGCGCCGGGACAGGAAGCGGCCGCATGGCTTTCTCCTCCCCGTGATGTGACCGTGCCGGACCGATGCCGCGGCGTGCACCCAAGGGGCGACGCGCACGCCACACCCGTACGGCATGAGCACGCCCGTACGGCATGGGTACTCACGCCCGTACGACACCGGCGCTCACGCCCGTACGACATTCGGACCGGATCCGGAGAATAGGGCGGCGGCTGGTGGCGAGGGAGGCGGATCGGCACAAGAGGCCGGTCACGGGGGCGCGGATTAGCGCCAACGGGTGACAGGCGGCCGCGGCTGCCCCGAAGGACAGCCGCGGCCGGTCATCTCTGTGCTATGGGAGGCGGATTCGCCGGTGAACGGGACCGATCCGCCGACGGACGGGTCCGGAGCTACGCCTCGGCCGGACGGTCCGCCGAAACCGGCAGCTCGTGATCCGGCACGGCCTGCCCCGAGCGGATCAGGTCGATCCGGCCCATGACCTTGGCCCGCAGGTCGGCGGGCACGTCGTCCTGCCCGCAGCAGCGCTTGACCAGCTTCTTCACGGCCTGCTCGAGACCGTACTTCTCCAGGCACGGGGAGCACTCCTCGAAGTGCACCTCGAACTTGGTGCAGTCCGAATCGGGCATCTCGTGATCCAGGAACTCATACAGATGGTCCAGGACCTCGGAGCACTCCGTCTCGTGGTGCTCTCCGCAGCTCATGATCCCGAGCCTTTCGTTCCGTTCGTCGCGTTGTTCGCGTCCGACGCGCCCGCGGGCACGAGACCGCGGTCGCGGGCGTAGTCCTCGAGCATGCCCCGCAGTTGGCGCCGTCCCCGGTGCAGGCGGGACATCACCGTACCGATGGGTGTACCCATGATGTCGGCGATCTCCTTGTACGCAAAGCCCTCTACATCCGCCAGATACACGGCGATGCGGAACTCCTCGGGGATCGCCTGCAGCGCCTGCTTCACGTCCGAGTCCGGCAGGTGGTCGAGCGCCTGCGACTCGGCGGAGCGCAGCCCTGTGGACATGTGGGACTCGGCGCGCGCGAGCTGCCAGTCCTCGATCTCCTCGGCGGCGCTGCGCTGGGGTTCGCGCTGCTTCTTGCGGTACGAGTTGATGAACGTGTTCGTGAGGATGCGGTACAGCCACGCCTTGAGGTTGGTGCCCTCACGGAACTGGTGGAAGGACGCGTACGCCTTGGCATACGTCTCCTGCACCAGGTCCTCCGCGTCCGCGGGGTTGCGCGTCATCCGCAGCGCGGCGGAGTACATCTGGTCGAGGAATTCCAGCGCGTCCCGTTCGAAGCGGGCGTTGCGCTGTGCCGTCGACTCCGCTGCGGTCTCCTCCGTGTGGCCCTCGTCGGTACCGGTGACCGGACCCACCTCCTCAAACTGCGTCGCAGAACCGATACCGGCCCTGCCCGAATCGGAGGATAGACGACCAACCCGTCCGCCCGCCGCCCGAACAGGGGCGGTCCTGACCGTGGTCAGGGACTGCCGCTCCGTGGCGGAAGCGCCGGCGCGGCTGGGGCAGGCGACAGAACCCATCAGGCGAACACCTTCCACTTCGTCATGTGCCGGCGTCTGCCGACGCCTCGCACAACCTCCGTGGAGCGCTCAGCATTCCCGCAGACGCTTGATCCACCCGGTGACGGACCGCGTGATGAGGGCCACTGCCTCGTCCTGGCCGAGCTCGGCGCGCTTGGGCACGCCGAAGCTGTGGTCGCCGTACGGGATCTCGGTGAGCTCGTACGTGCCCTCGGGGAACTCGGCGGGCTTGCCGAAGGGGTCGTTGCCGCCCTGGACGACGAGGGTGGGGACGCCCGCGTCCAGGAGTTCGTCGGCGCGGGACTTCTCGGGCTTGCCCGGAGGATGCAGCGGGAAGCTCAGGGCGAGTACGGCCGCGGCGCCCAGTTCCTTCGCCGTACGGCAGGCGACGCGGGCCCCGGCGCTGCGGCCGCCGGAGATCACGGGCAGGCCGGGCCCGGTGAGGGCGGGCCAGAGGCCGCGCCAGCCGGTGTCGAGCATCTTCGGCGCGGGCGCCACCTTCTTCCCGGCCACGCGCCAGGGCTGCTCCACAAGGGCGACGGTGACGCCGTGCGCCGGCAGCTCCTCGGCCAGCGCCCGCAGGTCCCTGACCTCGATCCCGCCGCCGGCGCCATGGCTCACGGCGAGGACGAGGTCGGGGTTGTCGGCGGGATGCCAGGTGATGCGGGCCTCGCCCGCGTCGGTGGCCACGGTCTGTGTCTTCTGCTTGCTCACCCGCTCATCTTCGTACGGGCGGGGATCCGGCCGGGAGTCACCACTCCGGAGCGCTCACCGGCCCGGAACTCTCACCGGCCCGGAACGCTCACCAGCCCAGCAGCCAGCGCCCGCCGCCGACCAGCGAAGCCAGCGACACCGTGTGGAAGAGGAAGAACCACAGCGCGGCCGGTACGTGCGTGAGCCGCGACAGCTGGTCCGCGTCCGAGTCCGGCGCACCCCCGTGCCTCCGCTTCGACTGCAGCTCGAACGCCGGACGCACCCCGCCGAGCAGCAGGAACCAGACGACCGCGTACGCGAACGCCGCCTGCACCTGCGGGTCCGCGAGCCAGGAGATCAGCAGGAAGGCGCCGCCCGTGACGATCACCGTGACCGCTCCGTACACGTTGCGGATCATCACCAGCATCGCGATGAGCAGCGCCGTCGCCAGCCACAGGAGCGCCGTGATGTGGTTCGCGGCGAGCAGCCAGGCGCCGCCGAGTCCGAGCAGCGGCGGCGCGGTGTAACCAGCGGCCGCCGTGAGGATCATGCCGATGCCGTGCGGCTTGCCGCGGCTGACGGTGAGTCCGCTGGTGTCGCTGTGCAGCCGTATCCCTTCGAGCTTGCGCCCGCTGAGCAGCGCCACGAGCCCGTGCCCGCCCTCGTGCGCGATGGTGATCGCGTTGCGCGAGATCACCCACAGCCGGTGCGGCAGGATCACCGCGAGCGCCGCCACACCCGTGACGACGACGAGCCACTGCTCGGGATCGGGCTGGGTGCCGAACACGCGGTCCCAGAGACCGGCCAGAGACGAGGCGGCGAGGCTTTGCATGGCGGGACCGGGCTCCTTCGGACGGCAAGGTCTGGCAGTGTGGCACGTATGTGCGGACGGTATGCATCGAGTCGTAAGCCCGAGGACCTCGCGACGATCTTCGAGGTCGAGAAGTGGGAGCCCGAGGAGGCCCTGGAGCCCGACTACAACGTGGCCCCCACCAAGGAGGTCTACGTCGTACTCGACCGTCCCCTCAAAGACGCAGAATCCCGTGAACCGGTTCGCCAGCTGCGCAAGCTCAAGTGGGGGCTCGTGCCGTCCTGGGCGAAGTCGCCGGAGGGCGCCGCCCGGATGATCAACGCGCGGGCGGAGACGGTGCACGAGAAGCCCTCGTACCGCAAGGCCTTCGCCTCGCGGCGCTGCATCATCCCGGCGGACGGCTACTACGAGTGGGTCACCGCGGCGGCCGAGCGCGATCTGGAGGTCGAGGGGAAGAAGAAGCGGCCGCGCAAGCAGCCGTACTTCGTGCTGCCGGCGGACGGTTCGGTCTTCGCGATGGCGGGCCTGTACGAGTTCTGGCGGGACCGTACGCTCGCCGACGATCATCCGCTGGCCTGGTGGGTGACCTGCTCGGTCATCACCACGGAGGCGGAGACCGGTCCGCTCGGGGTCGCCCCCGCGGAGGGGCCGCAGTCACTCTCGGACATCCATCCGCGGATGCCGCTGATGCTCACCCCGGACCGCTGGGACGCCTGGCTCGACCCCGCGCGCACGGACATGGACGAGCTGCGCCCGCTCCTGGACCCGCCGCCGGAGGGCCTGATGCGGGCGTACCCGGTCTCGACGGCGGTGAGCAACGTCCGCAACAACGGCCCGGAGCTGCTGAAGGAGCTGGAGGGGCCGGAGGAGGGGACGTTGTTCTAGTGCCGCGTCAGGGAACCTTTGCCCGTCAAGGAGCGGCGTCCGGTGCGTGCTCTCGGCGTGCGGGCCGGAAGTCCTCGTACTGGACGTACTCGGGCTTTCGGCACGTGCGGCGAGAGTGCGTGCCGGGCGTCGCGACGGGGCAAAGGTTCCCTGATGCGGCACTAGCGCGTCCGCCGCAGGTCTGCGCTCGGGCACTCGGGACCCGTCCCAGCGGGTGGCACGGAACAACCCGCCCGTCGGCACCCCATTAAAGTGGGCGCATGACCGAAACCCCCGCGCACAGCCCCCTCTGGCCCGCCCCGCTCGCGAGCGGCGCCGTCGACAGCACGGTTCATGTGCCCGGTTCCAAGTCGGTCACCAACCGCGCGCTCGTCCTGGCCGCCCTGGCCGCCGAGCCCGGCTGGATCCGCCGCCCGCTGCGCAGCCGCGACACGGTGCTGATGGCGGGGGCGCTGCGCGCTCTGGGCGTCGGCATCGAGGAGGGCGTCGGCCCGGACGGTTCGGGCGAGGCCTGGCGCGTGATCCCCGCGGGGCTCGCGGGCCCGGCCACGGTGGACGTGGGCAACGCGGGCACGGTCATGCGCTTCCTGCCGCCCGTCGCCACGCTCGCCGACGGGGACATCCGCTTCGACGGCGACCCCCGCTCGTACGAACGCCCGCTGCACGGCGTGATCGACGCCCTGCGCGCGCTCGGCGCCCGGATCGACGACGGCGGCCGGGGCGCGCTGCCCCTCACCGTGCACGGCGGTGGCGCGCTCGACGGCGGCACGGTCGAGATCGACGCCTCGTCCTCCTCCCAGTTCGTCTCCGCGCTGCTGCTCTCCGGCGCCCGCTTCAACCAGGGCGTCGAGGTCCGGCACACCGGCGAGCGGCTGCCGTCGATGCCGCACATCCGGATGAGCGTCGACATGCTGCGCGCGGTCGGCGTGCAGGTGGACGAGCCGGAGACGGGCGGCGAGCCGAACGTCTGGCGGGTCACACCGGGCGCCCTGCTCGGCCGCGACCTGGTGGTGGAGCCGGACCTGTCCAACGCCCAGCCGTTCCTCGCCGCCGCCCTGGTCACCGGCGGCCGGGTGACCATCCCTGACTGGCCCGCGCACACCACCCAGCCCGGTGACGCGCTGCGCGAGATCTTCACGGAGATGGGCGGCAGCTGCGAACTGACTGAGCAGGGCCTGGTGTTCACCGGTTCCGGCCGGATCCACGGCATCGACATCGACCTGGGCGAGGTCGGCGAGCTGACCCCGGGCATCGCGGCGGTCGCGGCCCTCGCCGACTCCCCGTCCACGCTGCGCGGTGTCGCGCATCTGCGCCTGCACGAGACGGACCGGCTCGCCGCGCTCACCAAGGAGATCAACGAACTGGGCGGCGATGTCACCGAGACCGCCGACGGTCTGCACATCCGCCCGCGCCCGCTGCACGGCGGCGTCTTCCACACCTACGACGACCACCGGATGGCCACGGCGGGTGCGGTGATCGGTCTGGCCGTGGAGGGTGTGGAGATCGAGAACGTGGCGACCACCGCCAAGACCCTGCCCGACTTCCCGGCCCTGTGGACCGGGATGCTGACCGGAACGCACGCGGCGGCAGGGGCGGCCGGGACCGCAGAGGCGGCCGGGGCGTAGGGGACCAGCACGATGCGCCGCTACGGCAAGCACACCGACGAGGACGACATCCGCCAGCGCCCGGGCCGCAAGGGCACCCGGCCGCGGACGAACATCCGCCCCAAGCACGAGGACGCGGCCCAGGGCATGGTCCTCACCGTGGACCGCGGGCGGCTCACCTGCCTGGTCGAGGACCGGATCGTGGTCGCCATGAAGGCCCGTGAGCTGGGCCGCAAGGCCGCTGTCGTGGGCGACCGGGTGGCGCTCGTCGGCGATCTGTCCGGCAAGAAGGACACGCTCGCGCGGATCGTACGGATCGAGAAGCGCAGCTCCGTGCTGCGCCGCACCGCCGATGACGACGATCCCTACGAGCGGGTGGTCGTCGCCAATGCCGACCAGCTGGCCATCGTCACGGCGCTCGCCGACCCCGAGCCGCGGCCGCGCCTGATCGACCGCTGCCTGGTCGCCGCGTTCGACGCCGGGCTCGAACCGCTGCTCGTCCTGACGAAGGCGGACCTCGCGCCGCCGGACACGATCCTGGAGTCCTACGGGGCGCTCGACTTCCCCCATGTGATCACCAGCCGTCAGGAGCTGGAGGACGGCGGTGCGGCCGAGCGGGTGAGGGAGTTTCTGGCCGGGCGTACGACGGCGTTTGTCGGGCACTCCGGTGTAGGCAAGACGACGCTGGTGAACGCACTGGTACCGGAGGACCGCAAGCGCACCACCGGCCATGTCAACGCGGTGACGGGCCGCGGCCGGCACACCACCACCTCGGCGCTCGCGCTGCCGCTCGACGGCGCGGACGGCTGGGTGATCGACACGCCGGGCGTACGGTCCTTCGGGCTGCACCACGTGGACCCCTCGCGGGTGATCCACGCCTTCCCGGACCTGGAGCCCGGCACCGGGGGCTGTCCGCGCGCCTGCAGCCACGACGAACCCGACTGCGCCCTGGACGCCTGGGTCGAGGAGGGCCACGCGGACCCGGCGCGCCTCTACTCGCTGCGCCGGCTGCTCGCGACGCGCGAGCGGCGCGAAGGGGACTGAGGCGGCGCAGCCGGACCGTGGGTTCTGCGTGCGGCTTCAGCGCGGGGCGAGCGGCTCGGGGCCGGGCCAGCGGCTCGGGGCGGGGCGTACGCCACGATCTTCGGCGCAACCTTGTTTACGCACATGGCGTCTCGGTAAGTGCATAATCGCACCCGAGCCCTGAGCGAAACGCACCAACCAACCCCGAGCAAGGCCGACGACGCGGTCACCGAGTTCCTGGAGGCGTACACCATGGCGTGGCTGCTGGTCATCGTCGCCGGACTCCTGGAGACCGGCTTCGCCGTGTCCCTCAAGCTGTCCCACGGGTTCACCCGGCTCTGGCCGACGGTCGCCTTCTGCACCTTCGCGCTCTCCAGCTTCGGCCTGCTCACCCTGTCCCTCAAGCGGCTCGACGTCGGTCCGGCGTACGCGGTGTGGACGGGGATCGGGGCGGCCGGAACCGCGATCTACGGGATGGTCTTCCTGGGTGATGTGGTGTCCACGCTGAAGCTGGTGTCGATCACGCTGGTGATCGTGGGCGTGATCGGGCTGCAGCTCTCGGGGGGCGCGCACTGAGGGTGCCGCCGCAGCGGGTGCCCCGCAGGCGGGTGCCGTGGTGGCGCGGAGCCCCTACGCCGTGCTCCCCAGCGTCTCGCGTACCAGGCGCCGCACTCCCCCGTCTCCCGCGGGCGCGAGCACGCACGAGAGCGCGAGGCGCAGGGCGAGGTCGCAGTCCTGGCGCGTCCAGGCCGCGAAGGCGGCCGCCCGGTCCCGTACGAGCGCGAGCAGTTCCCCCGGCGAGGGCAGCGGACCGGCGGCCCGGCGCTGGGCCGGCAGCGGCGAGGCGGAGGGGACCGCGGCGAGCGGGGGCGAGGGCAGGCTCGGGGACCAGCAGCCGGTGAGCAGGGCGTGCACCAGCGCGTTGGAACGGGCCGCGACCACCGTCCACTCGGCGAGCGAGGACAGTCCGCCCTCGGCAAGCGCCCGGTCGGCGCCCGCGAGATACGTGTCCGTCTCGCGCCTCACGAGGGCGCGGGCCAGGCCGTCCTTGGAACCGAACTCGTTGTACAGGGTCTGCCGCGAGACCCCCGCGGCGGCCGCCACATCGACCATCCGGACGGTCCGCCAGGGCTTGTGCCGGAGCGCCTCGTACGCGGCGTCGAGCAAGGAATCCCGTGCGGGCATGGTTCGCCTCCCCCTGCCGAGCTCTTACAGCGAGCGTTGACTCGCCCCGGCACACTGTCAAGAGGGCCTGCCAAGAGGACCCGCCAAGAGGACCCGTCAAGAGGACCCGTCAAGCGCGCGAAGCCCCGCGGGTGTCTCGCGGACCGGGTCCGTGTGGTCCCGTACGCGCGCGATCGCTACTGTTCGACCATGCCCGACTACCACGATGATCTGCGTCTTGCCCATGTCCTCGCCGACGCCGCGGACCGCGCCACGATGGACCGGTTCAAGGCGCTCGACCTCAAGGTCGAGACCAAGCCGGACATGACGCCGGTCAGCGAGGCGGACAAGGCCGCCGAGGAGCTGATCCGCGGCCAGCTGCAGCGGGCGCGGCCGCGCGATGCGATCCTCGGGGAGGAGTACGGCATCGAGGGCACCGGCCCGCGCCGCTGGGTGATCGACCCGATCGACGGCACGAAGAACTACGTGCGCGGGGTGCCGGTGTGGGCCACGCTGATCTCCCTGATGGAGGCCGGTGAGGGGGGCTACCAGCCGGTCGTCGGCGTGGTCTCGGCGCCCGCGCTGGGCCGCCGCTGGTGGGCGGCGAAGGGCGCCGGCGCGTACACCGGGCGCAGCCTCACCTCGGCGACACGGCTGCGGGTGTCAAGCGTCGGCCGGGTCGAGGACGCCTCGTTCGCGTACTCCTCGCTGACCGGCTGGGAGGACCGCGGGCAGCTCGACGGTTTCCTCGAGCTGTCGCGGGCGGTGTGGCGCACACGGGCCTACGGTGACTTCTGGCCGTACATGATGGTCGCCGAGGGCTCCGTGGACATGTGCGCCGAGCCCGAGCTGTCACTGTGGGACATGGCGGCGTGCGCGGTCGTGGTGAGCGAGGCGGGCGGCACGTTCACCGGCCTCGACGGGCAGCCGGGGCCGCACAGCGGGAACGCGGCGGCTTCGAACGGGCTGCTGCACGAGGAGCTGCTCGGGTATCTGAACGAGCAGTACTGACGCGGACGAGCAGGTGGACGCGCGCTCCTGCGGGGTGTGCGCCTCGTGCGCCCCCAACCGGCCACGCACTCCCCCTTGTTGACCAAGTCTTGACCTGTCACCCTGAACCCACCCCCACATTGTGAACTTGTGAATCAGTTCCCGAAGTCGTTTCGGGAACGCGGGTTCACCACTAGGAGGTGGCTTCCGCCCATGCTCGTCCGTGACGCCATGAGCACGATGGTCCTCACCATCGGCCCCGACCACACCCTCCGCCAAGCCGCCCACCTGATGTCCACGCGCCACGTCGGCGCGGCCGTCGTCCTCGACGTGGACGCCGACGGCATCGGCATCCTGACCGAACGCGACATCCTCATCTCGCTCGGAGCCGGGCAGAACCCGGACTTCGAGACGGCCGGAGGCCACACCACCACCGACGTCGTCTACGCGGCCCCCGGCTGGACCCTCCAGGACGCCGCCGAGGCCATGGCGCACGGCGGCTTCCGGCACCTCATCGTGCTCGACGAGCGCGAGCCCGTGGGCATCGTCTCGGTCCGCGACATCATCCGCTGCTGGGCCCCGGCCCGGCGTCAGCCGACGAGCCTCGCCGCGGGCTGACACGGCACGGCGGTGCGACCCCACCTTGGACCGGGTTCAAGGTGGGGAGCATTCCAAAGTCATACCCAATCGGGGCCAAGGACCCTTGAGCTGTTAGGGTTCGGCGCATGAGTGACCTTCTGGAACGCCTGCGCGGACGCGGCTGGCGCATGACCGCCCAGCGGCGGGTCGTGGCCGAGGTCCTCGACGGGAAGCATGTGCATCTGACCGCCGACGAGGTGCACGCCAGGGCGGCCGAGCGGCTGCCGGAGATCTCCCGTGCCACCGTGTACAACACGCTCGGCGAGCTCGTCTCGCTCGGCGAGGTCCTCGAAGTCGCGACGGACCGCCGCGCCAAGCGGTACGACCCGAACGCCCACCGCCCCCACCAGCACCTGGTGTGCACGCAGTGCGGCGCGATCCGCGACGTCCACCCCACGGGCGACCCCCTGGCGGCCCTGCCCGCCACGGAAAGCTTCGGCTTCACGATCACATCCGCCGAAGTGACCTACCGCGGCACCTGCCCCACCTGCACAAACGCGTAGCCGCGAACGGCCGCGCCGACCACCCTCCGCACCCGGCCGCGGGCAGTCGTGCCGCGCGGGCAGTCGTGCCGGTGAAGGCGCCCCCTCCCCCACCTGGCCGCGGACGGTCGTGCCTCACACACGGCAAAGGGCCCGGATCCTGAGGATCCGGGCCCTTGCCTTCAGTAGCGGGGACAGGATTTGAACCTGCGACCTCTGGGTTATGAGCCCAGCGAGCTACCGAGCTGCTCCACCCCGCGTCGGTGAATATGACTCTACGGCAGGGCGACGACCAGTGCAAATCACTTCCGGCACCGCGCCGCCGACGCCCCGGGCGGCGCCCCCGGAGGGGGCGCCGGCCTCACGCCGTCAGCTCCTGCTGGAGCGCCTCGCTCAGCCGGGCCGCCCGCTCACTGACCTCCGCCGGACCGTACGAGACGGCCTTGGCGCACCAGTTCTGCGCCTCGGGAAGCGCCCCACGGCGGGCGTGCAGCAACGCGAGGCGAAGAGCCGCGCGCCCGTGCCCAGCCTCCGCCGCGCGGGTCCACCAGACGAGCGCCTCCGGCTCACTGCCCTCTCGGGCCAGCAGCAGCCCGAGATTGAACGCACCGCCGAGGCTGCCCGCCTCCGCGGCCGCCCGGTACCAGCGCGCCGCCGCGACCACGTCGTCCCGCGCGGCGGCGAACATGCCCATCCGCACCTGCGCCCGGCGGTGCCCCAGCTCGGCGGCCCGCTCGTACCACTCCTCGCACTCGGTCCGGCCGCCAGCGGCCTGGCCGAGCACCACGTCCTCGCGGCGCGTGCCCTGGTCGAGCAGGGCCGCCAGACGGTACGCCGCCTCGGCGCTGCCGCCGCCGGCGGCGCAGCGCAGATGCCGCTCGGCGCCGCGGCGGTCGTCCGCACGCAGCAGCGCGATGCCGACCTGCAGCGCGGCCTCGGTGTGCCCGGCCGCGGCGGCCCGTTCGTACCACTTGAACGCCGTCTGCTCGTCCTCGCGGCCCGCGTGGAGGATGCCGAGGTTGAAGGCGGCGTCCACGCTGCCGGCCTCGGCCGCCTTGGAGAACCAGGGCTCGGCACCCGAGGTGTCACCGGCCTGCATCAGCAGGATGGCGAGCGCGTTGGCGGCCTCTCGGTGGCCCGCGTAGGCGGCGCGGCGGTACCACTGCTCGGCCTGACGGCCGCGCTTCTGGCCGGCGCAGAGCAGGCCGAGGTTGTACGCGCCGTTCACATCACCCGCGTCGAGGGCTGCCCGGTACCAGCGCTCGGCGGTCTGTGTCTCGCCACGCTCGGCGTGCAGGGCGCCCAGCGCATTGGCCGCGTTGCCGTCGCCGTCCTGGGCGGCTTTCAGCCACCACACGGCAGCGCTGTCCTCGTCGCCGGCGTCCCGGAGCAGGAAGCCGAGCGCGCAGGCGGCGCGGGCCTCGCCGTCCTTCGCGGACGTGAGGTACCAGCGGCCGGCCTCCTTGAGGTCGCCGCGGCGCTCCAGGATCTCGCCGAGCTGCAGGGCGGCCCTGCGGTGGCCGCGGGCGGCGGCCTGCCGGTAGAACTGCTCGGCCTCGGCGAGCAGGCTGCCACCGAGGATCCGGCTGCCCGTGTCCGGTACGGCGCCTGGCCGCGGGGAGCCGGTTTCGGTGCCCGGCCGCGGGGAGCCGGTTTCGGTGCCCGCCCGCGCGAAGCCCGCTGCGGCGCCCGCCCGCGAGCGCAGGGGGTCCGTGCCCTGCTGCCGGGGCAGCGGCGTCACGCCCGTCACCGCTTCGCGGGTCTCGGCGGCGCGGCGCTCCAGGGAGCGGGCGAGCCGGTAGGCGGCCTCGCGGTGGCCGCGCTCGGCGGCCGTACGCATCCAGCGCTCGGCGGTGACGTCGCTGCGGTGTTCGAGCAGGTCGGCGAGGGCGTAGGCGCCGAGCGTGTGGCCCTGTTCGGCGGACTGGCGCAGCCAGTACTCGGCGGCGGGCTCGTCGCCCCGCTCGCGGTGGTGGCGGCCGAGCGCGTGGGCGGCCGCGGCGGAGCCCGCGACGGCGGCGATCCGCCACCAGCCGGCCGCCTCGTCGGCGTAGCCGCGCTGGTGGAGGAGGACTCCGAGGTTGTTGGCGGCGGCGCGGTCGCCCTCGGCGGTGGCCTTGCGCAGGTACGGCTCGGCTCCGTCCAGATCACCGCGGCGCAGCAGCAGTGAGCCGAGGATGCTCATCGACTCGATGTCGCCGCATGCGGCGGCTTCGCGATGGCGTGCCTCTTCGGCGGCCGTGGCCGGATCCTCCCGGTCGGCCGACTGCGGAAGTCGCCCCGTCTCCAAAAGAGTTGTCCTGTCCCCCATAGTTTCCATCGTCGCACCACCTGCAACCCGGGTACACCTGGTATACCGCGACCCGTGAGGTCACTTCAGCGTTTTGTCGACATGCCCACAGGGAGATAAGTCAAACACAGATCTCCCAACTCCCCTCGCACGGCGCACTTGTCCCGCGAAGGCGGCGTCAACGGGCCTCCCCGGCCCCGGACATGACCGATGCCCGAACGGGGCTGCGGCCCGCACGGGGCCGATGCCCGAACGGGGCCGCGGCGCCCGTGACATCACCGAGGCACCCGGACATGACTGAGGCCCGGATCCCTGTAAGGAATCCGGGCCTCGGTCGTTCAGTAGCGGGGACAGGATTTGAACCTGCGACCTCTGGGTTATGAGCCCAGCGAGCTACCGAGCTGCTCCACCCCGCGCCGTTGTGTTGAAACCGTACCACGGCGCGGGGTGGTGCTGTGACCAGCTCAGCGGCGTCGCGACCTGCTCACTCGTCCTGGCGGGCCTTCCCCTCGGCCTCGATGGCGCGCTTCACGGCGTCCTGGGCCTTCTTCATGGCGTCCTCGTAGCCCGAGAGGTCGCCTTCCTTGAGCGCCTTGTCGGCTTCGGCGAAGGCCTTCTCGGCCTCGTCGAGCGCTTCCTTGACGGTGGGGTCGCCGGACGGCGGCGGCTCGGGCTTGTCCGGATCCTCCGGTTCCTCGGCCGGCGGCTCGGCCGGGCTCTCGGCCTCGGCCCCGAAGACCGCGTCGAAGGCCTCGGGCAGGGTGTCCTTGAACACCGGATCGCGGGCGCCCGTGTACGCGACGCCGACCTTCTTCAGGAGCGGGTAGTTGGCGCTGCCGCCCTTGACGTAGACCGGCTCCACGTAGACGAAGCCGTCGTCCATGGGGATCGTCAGGAGATTGCCGTAGACGATGTCGGAGTCGGTGCCTCTGAGGTCACGGACGAACGTGGCCACTTCGTTGCGTCCGTTGAGCTCGGACTGGAACTGTCCGGGTCCCGCGACGTCCGACTTCACGTTGAGGACTCTGATGGTGCCGTAGCCCTTGCTCGTGGCATCCGCGTCGACCGCCATGAACGCCTGCAGATTGGGCCTGCCCTTGGGCGTGAACGTGGTCGTCAGGGAGAACTCCTTCTCCAGCTGATCGGCCGTCTTGCCCTCCTGCGGCATCTTCAGGCTCTGGTAGTACGGCGGGACCGCGTTCTTCTCCTCCTTGTTGGTCGGGTCGTCCGGGACCTCCCAGACGTCCGAACCGCGGTAGAACTGGCGCGGGTCCTCGACGTGGTAGCGGGTCAGCAGCTCACGCTGGACCTTGAACAGGTCCTGCGGGTAGCGCATGTGCGCCTTGAGCTCCTCGGAGATGGCGCTCTTCTTCTCGACGGTGCCCGGGTACGCCTTCATCCACGTCTTGAGTACCGGGTCCTTCTCGTCCCACTGGTACAGCTTCACGGTGCCGTCGTACGCGTCGACGGTGGCCTTCACCGAGTTGCGGATGTAGTTGACCTGGTTCTGCTGGGCCACCACCGCACGCTGGTCGTTGGCCGCGGTCAGCGAGTCGGCCGTGGTGTCGCCCAGCGTCGTACGGGAGGCGTACGGGTAGCCGTTGGTCGTCGTGTAGGCGTCGACGATCCACTGGATCTTGCCGTCGATCACGGCCGGGTAGGCGTCACCGTCGATGGTCAGCCACGGGGCGACCGATTCGACGCGCTCCTTGGGCGTGCGGTTGTAGAGGATCTTCGAGCCGTCGCCGATCGCGCCCGAGTACAGGATCTGCGGCTCGCTGAACGCGACCGCGTACGCGGCCCTGCTGAACGGGTTGGAGAGGCTGACGCCGCTCTCGCCCTCGTAGCTGGTGGTCTTCTCCTCGCCGGACTCCTGGCCGACCGGGTAGTCGAGCTCCTTCTGCGGGCCGCCGACGATCGAGTACTGCGTGGTCTTCTCGCCGTAGTAGACGCGCTGCTGGTAGTTGTCCGGCAGCTCGCCGCTGGTCGGCAGGCCGTTCTCCGTGAAGTCCGGGGAACCCGCCGGGTCGGCGTTCGGGTCCGTCGCCGTGCCCTTGGCCGAGACGGCGCCGAAGCCGTGCGTGTACGTGAAGTGGTCGTTGATCCAGTTCCGCTTCGGGATGCCGTCGAGGTCGAGCTCGCGCAGACCGATGACGGTGTCCTGCTCGTTGCCCGCCGGGTCCGTGTAACGGTCGACGTCGAGCGTGTCCGGGAACTGGTAGTACTCGCGCTTGCGCTCGAGCTGATCGAAGGTCGGGCCGACGACATTGGGGTCGATCAGGCGGTAGCTCGCCTGGGCCGCGGCCTGCTCGCGCTGGCCGGACTTCCCGGCCTCCGTGTCGGGGACCTTGCCCTTGCCGCCGTACTCCTGGAGCTCGACACCGTCGATGCCGTACGCCTTGCGCGTGGCCTCGATGTTCTTGGCGATGTACTCCTGCTCCTTGGTCTGCTCGTTCGGCTCGACCTGGAACTTCTGCACGATGGCCGGGTAGAGGCCGCCGATCAGGATCGCCGAGAGCACCATCAGGCCGAAGCCGATGACGGGCAGCTGCCAGGTGCGGCGCCACAGCGTCGCGAAGAACAGCACGGCGCAGATCGCCGCGATGAAGAACAGGATGGTCTTCGCCGGCAGATACGCGTTGGCGTCGACGTAGCGCAGACCCGTCCAGTTGCCGGTGGCCTTGAAGTCACTCGACTTGACCGCGAGCCCGTACCGGTCGAGCCAGTACGCGACGGCCTTGAGCGCCACGAACAGTCCGAGCAGCACCGAGAGGTGCCCGGTCGCGGCCGAGGTGGCGCGGGCGCCGCCGGTGACGCGCAGGCCGCCGTACAGGTAGTGCGTGAGCGCGGCGGCGATCAGCGAGAGCACCGCGGCGGCGAAGCCGAAGCCGAGCAGGAAGCGGTACCAGGGCAGGTCGAAGGCGTAGAACGCGACGTCCAGGCCGAACTGGGGGTCCTTCTGGTCGAAGGGCACCCCGTTCACCCACATCAGCCACGTGCGCCACTGGCCTCCCGCGGAGGCGCCGGCGATCAGGCCCACCAGGGCGGTGACCCCGAGCAGGATCCACTTCTTGTACGGGGCGATGCTCATGCGGTAGCGGTCGAGGCTCTGCTGCTCCAGCGACATCGCGCTGAGCGGCGGCCTGAGCCGGTGCGCCAGCCAGATGTTGACGCCGACGACCACGGCCATGAGCAGACCGAAGACGGCGAACAGGCCGATCTTGGTCCACAGGGTCTTGGTGAAGACCGAGGAGTAGTTGACCGACCGGTACCAGAGCCAGTCGGTCCAGAACCCGGCGAACATCACGAACGCCATGGCCAGCACGGCGAGGACGCCGAGCGTCATGAGCAGGGTGCGGACACGCCGGGACGGACGGCCCACTCTGATCCGTGGCCCCGACGGGGGGCCTGAGCCGCGGTCCGGCATCTGGAAAGCCAAGGTGCGCACCTCGAAGTTCGGCGTTGTTACTCGACGTTGTCACTCGCGTGGTTACCCGACGGAGCAGGCTCCGCGATCGTAGAGCCCACTCGTGCAACTTACTGAAGCTTTACTCAGTTCCCGGACCCGGGTGGCGTTTCCGATCCGTGATCTGGATTCCCGGCCGCACCGGAGGCCGGATTGCCGTTCCCGGGCCCGAACCAGGCAGGATATGGCGCATGTCGAATGTTTCGCCCTCCGGCCCCCCGATGGCCGCCAGCCCGCTGACCCGTGCCGTACTCGAGATCGACGAGTACGCCGCGAGCCTCGGCTGGGACCGGCCCGCCCGTCTGTTCGCCCTGGTGGACACCGCCAGGCTGCGCGCACAGGAACCGGGCCTGGCCGGGCGGCTCGGCCTGACCGGCGAGGAGGGCGCCGATGCGCTGACCCCGATCGAGCAGGAGGAACTGCCCGCGGGCACCCCGCTCGACGAGTTCCTCGCCACGGTCGCCTGGCCGGACGCGGTGGCCGGGTGCGCGCTCACGGTGGAGCGGCTGATGCTGCCGCCGTCGGCGGAGGCCGCGGTTCCGGACGGTCTGGACGAGGCCCAGCTCGCGAAGTGGGTCGGCCGGCATCCGGACCGCCAGGAGGTGCGGATGACCGTGGCGGTGCTGCGGAACGGCACCAGGGAGTCGGCGCTGCGGCTGCGCGAGAAGGACTCGGCCACGGAGGTCCTGACCGGCTCGGACCTGGTGCCGGGCCTCGCGGAGGCGCTGGCGGCGACGTTCGCCGAGTAGCGCACGTACGTACGGGGAGGGGGCGCCGCGGCGGATGCGGCGCCCCCCCTCCCCGTACGGCTGCTCGGCTCCTCGGCTCCTCGTACGGCTGCTCGGCGCGCCCGGCTTCGGCGCCCGGCCGCCAGTGGTCCGTCTGTCAGCCGGCCGCCTGACAGTCGCTCGTCTGTCCGTCGCTCGTCTGTCCGTCGCTCGTCTGTCCGTCGCTCGCCTGTCAGCCGGTCGTGCAGGACGGCAGTTCGGACGTCTCGCCTTCGCGGATCTTGGCGAGGGAGTCGAGGGCGTCGTCGATGTTCTTCACCTTGACGAGGCTGAGGCCGTCGGGGACGTCGGAGGCGGCGCTCTCGCAGTTCGCCTCGGGCGTGAGGAAGTACTCGGCACCCTGCTTGCGGGCGCCGACCGTCTTCATCTCGATGCCGCCGATCGGGCCGACCTCGCCGTCGTTCTCGATGGTGCCGGTGCCCGCCACGAAGGCGCCGCCGGTGAGGTCCTCGGGGGTCAGCTTGTCGACGATGCCGAGCGCGAACATCAGACCGGCGCTGGGGCCGCCCACATCGGGCAGGTTGATGTCGATGGTGAACGGGAAGGTGTGGTCGGTGCCCGCCCGGATGCCGACGACCGCGCGGCCGTCCTCCGGGGCCTTCTCGGTGGTGATGGTGACCTGCTCGGTGGCCTCGGCCGCCGTGTCGAGCTCCTCGCCGGCCTTCTCGGCCGCGGCCGCCTCCTCGGCCGGGACGATCGTGAACACGACGTCCTCGCCCGCCTTGTGCTTGGTGACGAGCTTCGCGACGTCCTCGGGTTCCTCGACCTTCGTGCCGTCCACGTCCGTGATCACGTCCCCGGCGTGCAGCTTCCCTTCGGCGGGGGTGTCCTTGAGGACGCTGCCGACGACGACGCGGGACTCGACCGGGATGCCCAGCTCGCCCAGGGCGGCGACCTTGGCGCTCTCCTGGGACTGGCTGAACTCCTCGGCGTTCTCCTGCGTCGACTCCTGCTCCGTCTTGCCGTCGGGGTAGAGGGTGTCGTGCGGTACGACGACGTTGTCGTGCGCGATCCAGCCGTAGACCGCCTCGAAGAGGTTCATCCGGTAGTCGGCGCTGGTCACGCGGACCGTCGTCATGTTGAGGTGCCCGCTCGTCGGATACGTCTTGCGGCCCGAGATCTGCAGCACGGCCTCGCCGTCGCGCTCGCCCAGGGTGTTGACCGTGGGGCCCGGGGTCATCTCCGAATACGGGACCTTGATGAGCAGACCCGCGCAGATCAGGGCGATCAGCATCAGGGTGGAGGCGAGCATGGTCGCGGTGCGGCGAGGCATGGCACGACAGTACGGGACGCGCCTGTGTGTGCACCCCCGGGGCCGTCCGTCCGGGGTTGGGAGACAGGCTCTCAGGCGCTGTCGGTGGTGGCGCGGGCCGGTGCGGGCTCCGGCTTCGGGGCGCCGTCCATCGCAGCGCGGAAGCGCGCGTATCCGGCGAGCTCGGTGACATCACCGATGCGTCCGGACTTACGGGCGCGGGTGGCCCAGTTTCCCCACAGGGCCGCACCGATCGCGGCGAAAAGCGGAATCAGCAGCCATGCGAGTGACGCCATACCGGCCTCCCGACCCGAAGTGACCGATCACTGCTGATCGCTGTGGAACGATCAGCAGATTAACCATCCGTGGGGACAACGCTCACGGCAGGGGCCGGGTTACGCAACCGGAACCGCAGGGGTCGACGGGGACACGTGGGTCAGCAGGCGCCGACCCATTCCTCCGTGCCGTCGGAGAACTTCTGGTGCTTCCAGATCGGGACCTCGTGCTTGAGGGTGTCGATCAGCTTCCGGCTCGCCTCGAAGGCCTCGCCGCGGTGCGGGCAGGAGACGGCGACGACGACCGCGATGTCACCCACCTCGAGGTCACCCACACGGTGGACGGCGGCCAGCGCACGGACCGGATAGTCGGCGCAGACCTTCTCGGCGATGCGGCGCAGCTCGGCCTCGGCGGTGGGGTGGCAGGAGTAGCCGAGCGAGTCGACGTCGGCGCCCGAGTCGTGATTGCGCACGGTGCCCACGAAGAGGGTGGTGCCGCCCGCGGCATGGTCACCGACGGCCGCGAAGACCTCGTCGACGGAGAGCGGGGTCTCGCGGATCGCGAGCAGCCGGATCGGGTCGTGCGCCGCCTGCTCGCCTGGGTGGTCATACCGTGCAGCCATGTCACCCATGGTGCCGTACGGGTGTGACATCGCGGAATAGCGGAATCGACGGGGTGGGCGGGGCGGGGTTCGGAGGGTCCTACAGGGTGCCTGGACAGTCCCCTCCCTCCCGGGGGCCGAAGCCCTTCTCAGGCTATCGCCACCCACTGACAACGCCCCCGGCCGGACACCCCGACGCCCCCGCTCAGACCCCCCGCCGCTTCCGCGCCCGCCGTACCACCGCCGCCGCACCGAGCAGCGCCACCGTCGCACCGGCCGCGCCCGCGGCCGTGGCGTCCTTGCGGCCCAGGCGGCGGCCCGCGAGCGTGTGGCGGCCCCGAACCTCCTCCAGGAGTTCCGCGAGGACCTCCTCGTTGGTCCACTGCGGACGCCAGCCCGCATCGTGCAGTCCGCCGACGCTGACCACCCACGGGTGCATCGTGTACGCGAGGTCGCCCGCCGGCGAAGGCGTGAGCCCGATCCGGTGAAGGCGGGCCGCCGCCCCCAGGGCGACCGTGGAGGGCAGTTCCATCCGGCGGATCCCGCTGAGCTCCTCGACCTCCTCCTGCTCCAGCCAGCCCTCGCAGCCGACGGCGAGTTCCCCCTCGGCCTTCTCCAGGACCGCGTACTCGAAGGCGCTGCAGAGATCGTCGACATGACAGAACTGCCAGGTCGGACGGGATCCGGCGACGACGAGCAGGCGCGGCGACTCGAAGTAGCGGGTCAGCGCGGTGTCGGTGTCGCCGACGAGGACGGCGGGACGCAGCACGGTGACGTTGAGACCGGGGTGCGCGCGGGGCGCGCGGCGGGCGAGCCGCTCGATCTCCAGCAGGTCGCCGACGCCCGTGGCCTCCGCGGTGGCCTTGAGCTCGGCGTCCTCCGACAGCGGCAGCTCGTTCTCGGGCAGCGCCCCGTAGACCATCGCGGAGGTGCACAGCACCACACGGTGCACGCCGGCCGCCGCGGCCGCGGTCAGCACGGTCTGGGTGCCGCGCACGTTGTACGCGGTGCGGGCGGCGGCGTCGGACTCCAGATCCAGGTCGAGGGCGAGGTGCACCACCACGTCGGCGCCGCGCAGCTTCTCGGCGATCGCCGGGTCCCGTACGTCCAGGATGTGCCACTTCGCGTCGGCGCATTCGCCGCGCCGCTCGTCGATGGCGATGACCTGCTTGATCTCGTCGGATGCGGCGAGGCGCTCGACGAGCCGCGCGCCCACGCCGGTGGCCGCGCCGGTCACGGCGACCACCGGGCCGCGCACGGACGAGGAGCTGCCGTCGCGAAGCGACGCCGGTGAGGGGCGGTGGTCGGGCGACGGGCGGTCGGTTGAGTCCGTTCGCGCTGCGCGAATCTTCGGATCCGGGGAACTCACCAGGCGTCTCCAGCGGTTGTCTTCAGTACGTGCGTGATGGAACGCGTACGTACGAGGTGCCGTCCATCCTGCCGCAGCCGGTGCGGTGGCGGAGCACCGAGGCCCGAAGCGGGCCGGGTGTCTACGCTGGAGGGCAGGACCTACGCCGGTAGGTCGCAATTCGGACCTGCACCGGCAGGTCCACGTCGGGCAGTCGCCGTCGGCAGTCAGTCGGCGGCCCTACGAGCCGAGGATTCCCGTGAGTGACACCCCATTCGGATTCGGCCTTCCGCCGGAGGAGCCGGAGGACGGCGACGAAGGCAGGAAGAAGGACCAGCAGGGCGGCGGTGGCCAGGGCGGCGCTGCGGGGAATCCCTTCGGTTTCGGCTTCCCGGGAGCCGGCGGCCCGGGCGGCGGCGACAACCCGTTCGCCGCGATGTTCGGCTCCATGAACCCGGGTGACCTGGGCGCCGCCTTCCAGCAGCTCGGCCAGATGCTGTCGTACGAGGGCGGCCCGGTGAACTGGGACATGGCCAAGCAGATCGCCCGCCAGACCGTCGCGCAGGGCACCGAGGACGGCACGAAGGACGCGAGTGTCTCCGCGGCCGAGCGCGGCGCGGTCGAGGAGGCCGTGCGCCTGGCCGATCTGTGGCTGGACGGCGTGACCTCGCTGCCCTCGGGGGCGAACACGGCGGTGGCCTGGTCGCGTGCCGAGTGGGTCGAGGCGACCGTCCCGGTGTGGCAGGAGCTGGTCGATCCGGTCGCCGAGCGCGTCGGCAATGCGATGGGTGATGTGCTGCCCGAGGAGATGCAGGCCATGGCGGGCCCGCTGATCGGGATGATGAAGTCCATGGGCGGCGCCATGTTCGGCCAGCAGATCGGACAGGCGGTCGGGGTGCTCGCGGGCGAGGTCGTCGGTTCCACCGACATCGGCCTGCCGCTCGGCCCGGCCGGGAAGGCCGCGCTGCTGCCGGTGAACATCCGGTCCTTCGGCAAGGACCTGGGCATCGACCAGGACGAGGTACGGCTCTACCTCGCGCTGCGCGAGGCCGCCCATCAGCGGCTCTTCGCCCATGTGCCGTGGCTGCGCTCGCATCTGTTCGGCGCGGTCGAGGGCTATGCGCGCGGCATCAAGGTGGACACCTCGAAGCTGGAGGACGTGGTCGGCCAGTTCGACCCGCAGAACCCGGAGGAGCTGCAGAGCGCGCTGCAGCAGGGCATGTTCCAGCCGCAGGACACCCCCGAGCAGAAGGCCGCCCTGGCCCGCCTGGAGACGGCGCTCGCGCTCGTCGAGGGCTGGGTGGACGCGGTGGTGCACGCGGCCTCGAAGGACCGTCTGACCTCGGCGAACGCGCTGCGCGAGACGCTGCGCCGGCGCCGCGCGAGCGGCGGTCCGGCGGAGCAGACCTTCGCCACCCTGATCGGCCTCGAACTGCGTCCGCGGCGCCTGCGCGATGCCGCGCGCCTGTGGGCCTCGCTCACCGACGCCCGCGGTCTCGACGGCCGGGACGGCCTGTGGGCACACCCCGACATGCTGCCGACGGCGAAGGACCTGGACGACCCGGACGGCTTCGTGCACCGCGGCGAGACGGGGTCGAACGGCTCGGCCGACGACGAGCCGAAGCTCGACTTCGACGCCATCGACAAGATGCTCGGCGAGGCGGCGGGCTCGGGCCCGGACCTCCGTAAGAAGGACGACGACCAGGGCAAGGACGACGACAGCAAGTGAGCCTGCACGAGAACGCCACCCTCGTACTGAAGTCGTACGAGGATCAGGCAGACCTGCGTCAGCTGTACCTGGACCACCTCGCCTCGCACCCCGACGGCATGTGGAAGGCCTGCGAGGCCGGGCATCTGACGGCCTCCGCGCTGGTCATCGACCCCACCCGGGGCAAGGTGCTGCTCACGCTGCACAAGAAGCTGAACATGTGGCTGCAGATGGGCGGCCACTGCGAGCCGGGCGATGCCTCCCTCGAGGCCGCAGCGCTGCGGGAGGCCACCGAGGAGTCCGGGATCGAGGGGCTGAGCCTGCTCGCGGGCGGCCCGGTGCGCCTGGACCGGCATCCGATCCCGGCGCCCTGCAACTGGCATTGGGACGTCCAGTACGCGGCGCTCGCACCGGCCGGTGCCCTGGAGGCGATCAGCGAGGAGTCCCTCGACCTGCGCTGGTTCGCTTACGACGAGGTGGCGGGTGTGGCCGACGAGTCGGTCGTACGGCTGACGGAGCGGGCGCGGGCCAGGCTCTGACCGACAGGTGAGGGGGGCGGGTACCAAGGCACCCGCCCCCCTCACGCATGTCCGACTGTCCTGCTAGGACCAGGCGTTGCCCTGGTTCTGGCCGTGGGCGCCCTGCTGGCCCAGGCCGTACTGGGCGGCCATGCCCTGGCCGATCACCGCGTTCTGCGGCGGCATGACCTCGCTGGGCTGGACCAGGACGTAACCCTGGCCGAGGAAGCTCAGTTCCCAGCCCTCGCCGGTGCTGCCGCGGCGGCGGCGCACGGCGGAGTTCGTCGTCTGCGCCTGCATCTGGACGCGCAGCGAGCTCGACCAGGCCACGATCGCGTCCGCGTCCACGCTCACGTACTTCTCGGGCGTGACCTGCATCATCAGCGGCTGGCCCGAGGTCATGAGCGCGGCCTGGCCGGTTCCGGTGATGTTCAGCTGGTACTTGCCGGATCCGGAGACCCCGTACTGGCTGTCGACCGCGATGACCTCGTGGTTGAGGTGGGTGTCGAGGGCGAGGACGTACTGGCTGTCCACGGTCAGGCCCTCGCTCTCCACGTCCACGATGTGGATGTACTGGGCGAGGTTCGCGAGGTAGACGGTGCCCTGGCCGGAGCAGCGCATCAGGTCGAGGCCCTCGCCCGTGCGCATCCGGGCGCTGTGCTGGCTGTGCGACTGGTACTCGCCGTCGAATTCGACGAGGCCCTGGTAGGCGACCATGGCGCCCTTGCGGGCGAGCAGGTCGTCATGGCCCTCCAGGGAAACCCGCAGGAGCTGCGGGTTCTGCAGGGCGTAGCGCTCCTGCGTCTGGTTCTCCGTATTGCTGAAAAGCGGGCTCTGCATGGTGTGTTCGCTCCCCCTCAGCCCCGGGACCGCAGGCGGTCGGAGCTGTCCTCGCTCGGCTGTACGACGACGATGCCCTGGCCGGAGAAGGCCATCTGGTAGGCCTCTCCGCTGCCCCGCCCGATGAGGGAGGAGGCCTTGAAGCTGCGCTTGCCCTTCACCTTGAGGTTCGGGGACCAGGCGAGCAGGGCGTCGGGGTCGACGTAGGTCTCGTCCTCGCCGCTGCCGCAGTCGACGACGAGCGGGGTGCCGCGGGAGGTGATGGCCACCCAGCCGGTGCCGGCGACCGACACGTTCCACAGGCCCTGGCCGGCGAACTTGGCCATGCCCTTGACCCGCTCGACACCCCACTGCAGGTGGGCGTCGAAGGCCAGGAGGTTGGTGCCGTTGACGGAGAGCGATTCGTTGTTGAGGTTGAGGACGACGACATCCGCGCCGTAGTCAGCGAGGTAGAGCAGACCGTCGCCGGTGCACTTCATCAGCGGAGTGCCCTCGCCGGTGATCCACTGCGAGGCCATCTGGCGGACAGCCGGCGGATTCGCCTCGTACTGGATGAAGCCTTCGTACGACACCATCGAGCCGGTGCGTGCGTAGAGGTCCTGGCCGGAGGCCATGGCAACCTTGAGCATCGTGCTGCCGTGGTTCTCCATGCGCGCTGCCATGGGGGTCGGGGCGTAGCCCGCGAGTTGCTGCATCATGTTCCGGGCTCCCTCAGACCTCGTAGGGCTGGACGACGATGAAGTTGCCGGGTGCTCCCCGGAACTGGAGGTTCACGGTCTCGCCGCTGTGACCGGGGAACGAGTTCCGGCGCAGGCGGACCTGGCTGGAGACGATCACCTGGGAGGCGGCGGACCAGGCCACGACCGCGTTGCTGTCCGCGTACGTGGTGGGCGTGACCGGCAGGACCACGGGCTCACCCTGCGTCTTGACGACGACCGTGCCCGTGCCCTGGAACTGCATGGTGAACAGGGCGCCGCCGGGGATGCCGTGGCCCTCGATGCGGCGCACTTCGTGCTGCAGCGTCTCGTCGAAGGCCAGCACGTTCTCCGCGGAGACGCAGATGGCGTCGCCCTGCAGCTCGATGGGGTGCAGCTGGGCGGCGTTCTCGGCGAGGAAGACCTGACCGCGGCCGGAGCAGCGCATCAGCTGCATCTCCTGGCCGGTGGCGTTGCCGATGATCCGGCCGGCGAAACCGGCGCCCTTGTACGAGAAGTCGACCTTGCCCTGGTACATCACCATGCTGCCCTGGCGGGCCAGGACCGGGGTGCCGCCCACGTTGAGGTCGGCGCGCACCATCTGCTTGCTCTGCGGGGTCCAGCGGGCGCCCGTCGCGGTCTCCTTGTACAGCTGGAGCGCGGCGGCGAGGCCGGGGCCGGTGGGCTGCGGCTGCTGCATGGGCGGGGCGGCGGGGGCGGGATGGCCCATTTGACCGGGGTGTCCCGGCTGGGCGGGCTGACCGGGGTGTCCCGGCTGGCCCGGGAAGCCGGGCTGTCCCGGCTGTCCCGGCTGGCCGAACTGGCCCGGTGCGCCCGGCTGCTGGCCGTATCCCGGCGGCGGGGTGGGCTGGCCCGGGACCTGGCCCGGCTGCTGCGGCTGGCCGTAACCCGGCTGCTGCGGCGGCTGACCGTAGCCGGGTGGCGGGGTGGGCCGGCCGGGTGCGGGGGCGGGGGCCGGCGGCGGGACCGTTCCGCCGGGCGGGGTCATCGGGGCCACGACCGTGGGGGCGCTGTGCACACCCGGCTGCGGCTGCTGCGGGGGCTGGGGCGGGCTCTGCTGCGGCGCCGGGGCCGCGGGGGCGCCGAAGTCCGGGACCGGAGCGGCGGGGGCGGGGGCCGCCGGGGCGGGCGCCGCGGGGGCGGGGGCGCCGGCCGGGGCTCCGAAGGCCGGGGGTGCGGCGGGGGCCGCGGGAGCTGCGGGGGCACCGAAGGCTGGTGGATCGGACTGGGGCTGCTGGGCCTGGGGCTCCTCCTCGGCGACCTCGCCGCCGAAGTTCTTCAGGAGCGCTTCGAGCCCGCCGTCGAAGCCCTGGCCGACGGCGGCGAAGCGCCAGACGTCCTTGAGGTAGAAGTCGCCGAGCATCACGGCGCGCTCGGTGGAGAACTCCGAGCCGTCGAAGGCGTACCGGCACACCTCCTCGCCGCCCGCCACGATCCGGATGTAGCCGGGGCCGATCTGCGACATCTGCCCGTCGCCGTCGATCGTCGCGGTGAAGGACAGCCGCTGGATCTGCTGCGGGATGCGGTCGAGCGTGACCCGGAAGGACTCGGTGTCACCGGCCTGTGCGCCGAGGAGCTGCAGGGATTCCTCGGGTGATGTGGGCTGGTTGAAGAAGATGAAGTACCGGTCGTCGGAGAGCCGCTCGTCGGCGTCGAGCCCGAAGCAGCTGATGTCGAAGGTGAGTCCCGGAGCGGAGATCTGTACACCTACGTACAGATCCGTCCCCGCGGTGAGGTCACTGATCTTGGCCTTGTGGCCGCGTTGGAATTCCCTGGCCATGCGTAACGACCGTCCCCCATCCCGATGGTGTGTGCGTCGCGCGCCAGGCTAACCGCAATTCCAGCGAGTGGGCCAAGTCGGGACAGACTCGGTACACAGTGCGCACGAACGGTCGCACCGGGGGCCTCGACACGCCCGGGGGCAGGGCGTACCAGCCCCACCGCGGCCTATTCGCCGCGGGCTGCCGGGAGGTGCGGCAGGCGTTCGGCGGCAACCACTCCTTCGAGGTATCCGCGCGCCCGTTCCGTACGGGGGTAGGCCTCCAGGAGCCGCCAGAAGCGGGGGCCGTGGCCCGGGACGAGGAGATGGGCCAGCTCGTGCAGCAGCACGTAGTCGACGACGTACTCCGGCATGCCCTGCAGGCGGTGGGAGAGGCGGATGCTGCCCTCGGCGGGGGTGCAGGAGCCCCAGCGGGTGTTCTGGTTGGTGACCCAGCGTACGGAGGTGGGCTCGGCGCGGCCTTCGAAGTACTGCCCGGAGAGCAGGGCCGCGCGCTCGGCGAGTTCCGTGTCACCGAGAAGGCGCTTGTTCTCCTGGGCGGCGAGCTTGTCGAGCATGACGCCGACCCAGCGCCGCTCCTCGGCCTCGGACATCCGGGCGGGGATCAGGACGATGGTGCGGTCGCCTTCGCGGTAGGCGGAGACGGTGCGGCGCCGGCGCGCGCTCCTGCGGACCTCGACCGGCCCCTGATCCGCGCTCGCCGCCGAGCCGCGTGGCGGCTGGCGCTTCGTGCTGCGCGGTGGACTGGCGGCGCGGTGCAGGGGGTCGGCGGGCACGCCCCGACGTTACCGGCTGCGGGTGGCGGAAGTCCCGCGTCCGGCCGGGTTCGGAGTGGGCGCGCCCCACGGACGGGATGCGGTTGTACGACTTATCCGGCCGCCTGTGGATAACTTTCGGCGGGGTGGCGGCGGGGTGGGGCAGGGTGCGGGGTGTTCGGACTTGGTGGTGGGGGTGGGGGAGGGGCCCTCCTGCTGATGGGAGTGGGAGGGCCCATCGGGCAACCCAATTCCGCCCGCACCCGTCCGCACCACGAGCTGCCCGGGGCGTACTTCCGCGAGCCCGGCCGCTCGGCC